>CAZANJ010000211.1:0-5623 GCA_964486415.1 uncultured Anaerolineales bacterium | reverse complement strand
AAGTAGATGAGGGGGCTTCGATCTTCCCTCATCTACTAGCTTACTCCATTCACGGGCCTGGCAAGTTTCCTAAAGTGTCTTGGCTACCCGGACAGCTTCGCGGATCATCTGGTTGGTGAAGCCCCACTCGTTATCGTACCAAGTCATAATCTTGACCAGGTTCCCGTCGACCACCTGGGTCATCCCCAGATCCACGAGGGTGGCGTGGGGATCCCCGACGACGTCGGAGGAGACGATGGGATCTTCGGCCACTCCGAGGATGCCCTTGTACTTCTCGCTGGTGGCCTCTTCGCGGAAGGCATCGTTGATTTCCTCAGCCGAGGTGTCCTTCTCGGTGACGAAGATAACGTCGGAGATGGAGCCGACCGGAATCGGCGCCCGCACTGCGACGCCGTTGAACCGGCCCTTGAGCTCAGGAAGCACTTTCGTGGTCGCTATCGCCGCGCCGGTCGACGTGGGTACGAAGTTGACTGCCGCAGCGCGACCGCGGCGGATCTTCTTGCTCGGCCCATCGACGATGGCCTGCGTGGATGTGTAGGCGTGGATGGTGGTCATAATCGCCTTCGCCACGCCAAACCGTCGGTCCATCACCTCGACGACCGGGGTGATGCTGTTGGTGGTGCAGCTGGCGCAGGAGAGCATCTTGACGTCGGGATCTTCGGGGACGTTTACGCCATGCACTACGGTGGGGATGTCATCCCCTTTCGCTGGAGCGGATAGGATGGCGAACTTCGCGCCTGCCTCCAGATGTTTTTCCAGCCCCGCCTTATCCCGGAAAATGCCGGTGCATTCCAAAGCGATCTCCACGCCCAACTCGCCCCAAGGCAGCTGGGCAGGGTCCCTTTCCTGGAAGAACTTGTATGCTTTTCCGTCCACGACCAGGGCGTCATCTTGAACTTCGATGCTCTTGTCATACCGTCCGTAGACCGAGTCATACTTGAGCAAATAGGCCAGGTTGTCGAGGGGCATAATGTCGTTGAAGCCGACCAACTCCAGCTCTGGAGTGTCCAGGACGATCTTGAAGGCCGCTCTTCCAATTCGGCCGAATCCGTTAATTGCTACTTTAGTCATTTTGTTTTACTCCTTTTATCTTGTTAAGGTGCCATGCGCTTTCAAAATGCGTGGCACCTAAACGGAATGTTAAACTAAATCTAGAAGCATTCGTGCCAGTTTATGGCTGTCATGTCGCCAGGGATGGGCTGGATCGATTAGGTCGGCGGTGAGTACCCGGTATCCCGCGTTGGACGGAAATTCCGGTGGCACCAGCTCCACTCCAGGGGGCGCGTCGAAGTCCACCGCTAGATTGTCGTTTGCCAGCACGGTTTGGAAAAGGTATATCCCGGTGGCCCTCTCCATCGCCGCCACGTGATCGCCAACTGTGTACCCGTCTGTCTCCCCCGATTGTGTGGCGACGTTGCAAACGTAGACCTTGACCGCGCGGCTGCTCTCTACCGCTTGCGCCACATCGGGCACGAGGAGGTTGGGCAGTACGCTGGTATAGAGACTGCCCGGCCCGGCCACGATTAAATCGGCGTCCAGCAGCGCCCGTACTGCGCCGGGATAGGCCGGTGCATTATCGGGCTCCAGATAGATGCGCTTGATGGCTCCGGCGGCCTGCGTGATACTCGATTCTCCGCTCACGCGATTGAGACCGGTTAGCTCCGTCTTCAGGTCGGCGCTGAGGGTCACATCTTGTAGGGTACTGGGCAGCACTCGCCCTCGAACTGCCAGCACTCTTCCGGATTCCATAATCGCCCGTTCGAAGCTGCCGCTTACCTCCGACATCGCGGTGATGAACAGGTTGCCGAAACTATGACCGTTGAGGCCGCTGCCATTGCCGAAGCGGTACTGGAACAATTGGGTCGTCAGCGCCTCATCGTCGGCCAGCGCGGCGATGCAGTTGCGGAAATCGCCCGGCGGCAGCACGCCCAACTCGCGCCGCAGCCGCCCGGAGCTGCCCCCGTCGTCGGCGACGGTGACCACGGCGGTCAGGTTGGATGTGTGTTGTTTGAGCCCGCGCAGGAGAGTGGAGAGCCCGTGTCCACCGCCGATGGCCACGATCTTGGGGCCGCGTTCCCTTCGGCTGTGACGGTAGACCGCCCTCGCTACTGTCCTGGGGTTGGGTTCCACGAAGGGGGCCAGCAGAGTGCGGTTGAGCTCGATCATAGCGACCGCCACAGCCGCCAGCCCGACCAGCCCGAAAATCGCGGCTCGCAGGCCCCTGGGAATAAATTGGAATGTCAGGTAGTAGAAAAGGCTGGGCAGAGGATAGAGTTCCCGCAGCAAGAAGCCGAGGCCCAGGCTAAGTAGCGCGATGCCCGCCGCTAATAGCAGCAGCCAGCGTTTGATCCCTATGCCGGGGAGCAACCATTGGGAGGCGAAGCGGAGGCGGCTATGTAGTTTCGGCGAAGTCTTGCGCCAGATTGGGGCCACTGAGATATCTCCTGATGTGTACTTCACTTTTGGAGAATCGAATGAAATCTGGCGTTATTATAACCCAACGTATTGTAAGCGTCAATGGAGAATGGAGAATGAAGAATGGAGAATGGAGAGGGTTTGCAATCTGCAACCTGCAACCTGCTTCAACTCAGCGATTGTGCTTGCTGCTGCTGTTTCTGCACCGATCTCCGCAGTTGCCAGAGTACGAAGCGTACCCGCTGGGACATAGCGCCGGCGATGTTCCACAACAACCGGGTGCCCAGCACCGCATCATCCTCGCAGAGGGCCAACAGGCGATCTCGATTCAACGCCAACACCGTTGTTCCCTCCGGGCCGGCGATCAGATCGGCGCTGCGCAGCCCCTCGTCCAGCATAGCGAGCTCACCGACGATCTGTCCAGTCCTCATCGTGGCCACGTGGGTTGATTCCTGCGAGGGTTGGTCGGGGCGATCGGTGTCGCTCCAGACCTCCACGGTGCCTTCCCTCACGATGTAGAGCTCGTTGCCAGATTCGGCCACATTGACGATTGTCTCCCCCGGTGAGTAGGTGCGCTGGCGGAACTGGGCGGCCAGGCGGGTGCGTTGGGCCTGGTTTAGATTGCGTCCCACAGGGGAGTGGGCCAGGAAGCGCGCTACTTCCCGAATCAGCATCAACTCCTCGTCATCGACGGGCTTGTGGAGTTCATCGCTGAATCGGGGCAAGCCGAGGAAAGATGCGATTTGACGGCGGGTGGCGTCGGGTGTCTCGAAGTGAGCCCAATGGCCCGCTTGGGGGATGATGCGCAGGTCAGCTTCCGGCCACTCATCCGCCACCACACCGGCGTCGCGCAAGGGGACTGTATTATCTTCGGCGCCCCAGAGCACCAGGGATGGCGTGTCAACCTCTCCGAGCTGCCCGCGCAGATCATTTTCGCGCATGGCGAAGAAACACTCGGCTCGCACGCGGCCTTGACCGGGGCGGCGAACGTCGGCCCGCAAGCGGTTGTAGTCCTCTCTGGTAATATCCGTGCGCTCGGCGAAGGAAGCAGGACGCATCAGACGGTCACTGATGCCCACCATCAGCTGCTCGACGGAGGAGACGATCAAGCTGCCCAGTCCGAAGCGTTCCAGCAGCGTGATCGGTGAGACGAATAGGTTGATGTACTGTGAGAGATGTCCGGTGATTGTGGGGCTGATCAAGACCATGCGCTCGATCAGGGCCGGATTGCGCAAGGCCATGGTCAAGCTGATCATCCCGCCCATAGAGTGTCCGATCAGCACCACGGGGCTGTCGGTCATCTTCTCGGCGAGATCGGTCAGTATGTCAGCGTAGGTCTCAATCTTCACCCGCTCCGGCAGCGGGGGAGATGAACCATATCCCGGCAGATCAATGGCAACGGCGCGAAAACGCTGGCTCACCAGGCCGATCAGTGGCGACATCGCGTACCATGAACTGGACCACCCGTGGATCATCAGCGCCAATTGTCGATCGGGGTTTCCCTCTTCGATGGCGTTTATTTCCTGACCGTTGATTTTGTATTTTGCCACAGAGCTTTCCTTCTGTTAGTCATTCCATGCCGAATCAAGGAAGTGTATCTGTAGACAATTCTAACACAAATGGGGAAGTTTGAGGTTACGATTTCGTTACGATAAGGAAAAATTAAATTTACTGATTTGCTCAGGGCACCTGGGCGAATCGTTGCCCATCGATCACCTCGTCAGGAAAGGAATGATAAACTTGAACAGGCAATACACGTCCAGCAGCGCCAGGCCGAGGAGGGGCACGCTCAGCGCCCAGGGCCTCCAGCGTCGCGGGAGTATCTTGGCCAACCTGTCCAATCCCAGCGCGGCCGCCGCCCCGATGGGGATCAGGGCCGGGAAGAGGTAACGGCCCTGGTGCTGGACGAAGGTCAGGTTGTACCAGGCGAAGGCGGAGAAGGTGAGGAAAGCGGAAAGAGCGAGCAGGAGAGAGGAATGGAGACGGGGGCGCTGTTGAGTGAGCCAGATGATGAAGCCGAGCATTAGAATAGCGGTGAAGAGCTTCAGCGCTTGGTAGATGCGGGCCGGAAGAACCACGCCCATCCATCCGAACTGACCCCAGAAGCTCTGGAATGTGGTGTGCCTCATGCGGCTCAGCAGACCCCGCCAGCCATAGTCGGCCAGCCATTCGGATGTGCGCGGCTGTCCCACGACGACGGCGTTGTGTCGATTCAGGCCCAGCGGGTCGCCCCATCCGTAGGTCAGCCCGTTGCGGATGAACCACGGCGCGGAGAGCAGCAGCGCGGGGATGATCATCCAGGCCAGTTGCAGCGCGGCCCATTTCCACGTGCGGCGCTCCCGTTGTCGACGAAGGGCTACCGCAGCCACCGCCACTCCGATGACCACGTAGGCCGTCGTCTTGGTCAAAAGCGCCGCCGCCAGCAGCAGGCCGATGGGCCAAGGAGTGGTCCTCCTACCTTGGGCGTAGACCACCAAGGCCCAAAGGTTCGCCCCCACGATCAACTCGGCCAGGGTGTCGTTGTTCACGCCGGCCGTCATCGCCACGTGCTGGGGAATGAAGGCGATCAAGGCGGCCGTCATCAGCGCCAAGCTGGGTCGGGCGGGGAAGAGGGATTTCACGGTGCCGAACGCGATTGCTAACACCCCCGCGCCGAGGAGCACGGAGAGGAGCCGCAACGGTATCACCGCGCCATCAAAGAGCAAGTAAACGGGCGTTGCCAGCAGATAATAGAGCGGCGGCTGGTGATCCTCATATTCCAGCGGCTCGATGGGGAGCTCCGGCGGGAACTTCTCCGCCGTGAGGCGACCGAGATAGGCCTGATCGTAATCGCCCCGCTCGATGACGGGGAAGCCACGGCCTTCGGCCAGGGCGCGGATGTAATTGTAGTGGGCCGGCTCGTCGGGAACCTGCCAGATGGGCGTGAGCGCGGCGTAAAGCGCACCGATTGTGACATAGACGAGAAGCAGGCCGATCAGCGCCAGGCGGGGTGAATATCTCGGTTCCATAGACTTATTTTACTTCTATCTGGGGGGATAGGCAAGCATCATTTTCCCCCTCACCCCGGCCCTCTCCCCCCAGGGAGAGAGGGAGGCGTTTTCCCCCTCACCCCGGCTGGCGGTTCCCTCTCCCCCAGGGGAGAGGGTTAGGGTGAGGGGGGATTTCGAAGCGATTCAAAAATCGGCGGGTATGGAAACCCGCCCTACAT
>CAZANJ010000210.1:3937-5633 GCA_964486415.1 uncultured Anaerolineales bacterium | reverse complement strand
AGCGCGAACATGTAGGCCTTGGCGCTGGCGGCGATGATGTCGGTGTCGGCGCCGTGGCCGCTGAAGACCTGGCGCTTGTCGCCGTTCACCGGCTCCTCGGCCTGGACGCGGATGGTCACCCGGCCCACGGCGTCGATGCCCTCGGTCACCGCCTGGATCGAGAACTCGATCAGCTCATTCGGCTCGCCGATGACGCGATTGATGGCGCGATAGACCGCGTCCACCGGCCCGGTGCCATGATCGGCGTCGCAGACGACCATGCCGTCCGGCCGCCGGATGCGCACGGTGGCGGTGGGGATGCTGTGATCGCCGCAACTGACCTGAATCTGCTCCAGGTGGTAGGCCTCGTCGAAGAACATCTGCACCTCGTCGGCCACGATGGCCTCCAGGTCGCGGGTGTCGACCGTCTTCTTCTTGTCGGCCACGTCCAGGAAGCGCCGATAGACCTTCTCGAACTGCTCATCGCTGAGCGTGTAGCCCAGCTCGGCCAGGCGGTGGCGCAGGCCGTGGCGCCCCGATCGTGCCGAGAGCACGATGGCCGATTCCGGCGCGCCGACGTCGCGCGGGTTGATGATCTCGTAGGTCGTGCGCTCCTTCAGCACCCCGTCCTGGTGGATGCCCGACGAGTGCGCGAAGGCGTTGGCGCCCACGATGGCCTTGTTCGGCTGCACCGGGATGCTCGTCAACTGGCTCACCATGCGGCTGACCGGGTAGATGCGCCGCGAGTCGACGTTCGTATCCAACCCGAATAGATCGCGGCGGGTGCGCAGCGCCATCACCACCTCCTCCAGCGAGGTGTTGCCCGCCCGCTCGCCGATGCCGTTGACCGTGACCTCCACCTGGCGGGCGCCGTTGCGCACCCCGGTCAGCGTGTTGGCCGTCGCCATCCCCAAGTCGTTGTGGCAATGCACCGAGATGATGGCCTGGTCGATGTTGGGCACGTTGTTGACGATGCCGCCGATCAGCGCCCCGAACTCCTCCGGCGAGGTGTAGCCGGTCGTATCCGGGATGTTGACCACGGTGGCGCCGGCCTTGATGACGGACTCCAGCACGCGGTAGAGATACTCAGGAGCGGCGCGGCCGGCGTCCTCGGTGTAATACTGCACGTCCTCCACGAACCGCTTGGCGTACTGGACCGCGTCCACGCCCTGCGCCAGCGCGTCCTCGCGGGTGGTGCGCAGTTTGTGCTTGACGTGCACGTCGGAGACGCCGAGCCCGGTGTGGATGCGTGGGTAGGCGGCACCCTGGAGCGCCTCGGCCGCGGCGTCGATGTCCTTGCGGTTGGCCCGCGTCAGCCCGCAGATGACGCAATCGCAGATCTCCTGCGAGATGCGCTGCACAGCCTTGAAATCTCCTGGTGAGGAGATGGGAAACCCGGCCTCGATGACGTCCACTCCCATCGTCTCCAGCGCGCGGGCGATCTCCAGCTTCTCATCCACATTCAACGCCGCGCCGGGCGACTGCTCGCCATCGCGCAGCGTGGTGTCGAAGATTGCCACAGTATCCTGAGTACTAACCTCACTCTCGTCCATGATTCCCTCCTGGTATACCGGTGTATTGGTAAATTGGTAGATTGGTGTATTGGTAAATTGGTATATTGGTGGGTTGGTAAGTTGGTAAATTAGTAGGTTGGTAGATTGGTTACGAATTTCCCAGCCCACCGGTCTACTGGCCTACCAGTTTACCAATCTACCAG
>CAZANJ010000210.1:0-3837 GCA_964486415.1 uncultured Anaerolineales bacterium | reverse complement strand
GGTCGCAGCGAGCGGACTGCCGCGCCAGCCTGCCACATCTCCGATTCGCGCATCTCGCGCAGCTCCTCCTCCAGCCGCTCCTTGTAGTCCGGGGCGCTGTTGGCCTCCAGCACGATGCGCGTCTCCTCGCCGGCCACGACGCTTTCGTACAGCTCGTCGAAGACCGGCTCGACCGCCTCGCGGAAGCGATGGCGCCAGTCGAGCGCGCCGCGCTGGGCCGTGGTGCTGCAGTTGGCGTACATCCAGTCCATCCCGTTCTCGGCCACCAGCCGGATCAGGCTCTGGGTCAGCTCCTCGACCGTCTCGTTGAAGGCCTCGCTGGGGCTGTGACCGTGCTCGCGCAGCGTGTTGTACTGCGCCTCCATCAGACCGGCCAGGGCGCCCATCAGGACGCCGCGCTCGCCGGTCAGGTCGCTGTAGACCTCGTTCTCGAAGGTGGTGGGGAAGAGATAGCCGGAGCCGATGGCGACCCCGACGGCCAGCGTCCGTTCCTCGGCGCGTCCGGTGTAGTCCTGATGAATGGCGTAGCTGGCGTTGATGCCACTCCCGGCCAGGAAGTTCCGCCGCACGCTGGTCCCCGAGCCCTTGGGCGCGACCAGGATCACGTCGAGGTAGTCGGGTGGCACCACGCCGGTCTGATCGTTGTAGACGACGGAGAAGCCGTGGGAGAAGTAGAGCGCGTCTCCCTCGCTGAAGTGCGGCTTGATGGTGGGCCAGAGCGCCATCTGCCCCGCGTCGGAGACCAGGTACTGGACGATGGTGGCCCGCTCCACGGCCTCCACCCAGGGGAAGAGCGTCTCGCCCGGCTCCCAGCCATCCTCCTGGGCCTTGTTCCACGAGCGCTCGCGCTCCGGCGAGCCGCCGACGATGACGTTGATACCGTTTTCCTTCATGTTGAGCGCCTGGGCCGGGCCCTGCACGCCGTAACCGAGCACGGCGACGACCTCATCGCTAAGCACCTCTCGCGCCCTCTCCAGCGGGAATTCCTCCCGGGTGACGACCTCCTCGACGACTCCGCCAAAATCTATTTTTGCCATTTCTCCTCCAAAAGAGTAAAACTTGAAAAGTAAAACGTATCAGTTGTAACTACCGTTGTTGCTGCCGCGCGTCATAGCCACGCGACCGGTGCGCACCATTTCTTCCACGCCGAAGGGCTGAAGCACCTCGAACAAACCATCGATCTTCTCCTCGGTGCCGGTCACCTCGACCGTCAGGGAGTCCAGGCCGACGTCGACCACACGGGCACGGAAGGTCTCCACGATCTGCATCACCTCGGAGCGTGTGCCGTTGCTGGCCTTTACCTTGATGAGGGCTAGATCACGCATAACGGCCGGCTGATCGGTCACGTCCTTGACCTTGATAACGTTGACCAGCTTGTAGAGATTCTGCACCACTTTCTCGGCGTCGGTGCGCTCGCTATCGACCACGATGGTCATCCGCGAGACACCCGGTTCCTCCGTATGCCCAACAGTAAGACTCTCGATGTTGAAAGCGCGCCTTCGGAAAAGGCTGGCAGTGCGGTTCAGCACGCCAGGTTTATCTTCGACCCAAGCTACTAATGTCCGATTCATATCTCTCCTCCTCAATCATAACTACGGTGCTAAACCAAAACTACACAGGACGGCGGATCATCTCGTGCAAGGCAGCGCCGGCCGGCACCATCGGGTAAACGTTACCCCCTTCGCCTTCCTGTGCGACCTGGAATTCGATCAAAGCCGGCCCCGGGTGTGCTCTGGCTTCCTCGATGGCTGGACGGCAATCTTCAGGATCGCTGACCTGCCAAGCTCGGACGCCGTAGGCTTCCGCTAACTGAACGAAATCGGGATTGAGCAGGTGTGTCGATTCGTAGCGGCGGTCGTAGAAGAGCTCTTGCCATTGACGCACCATCCCCAGGTAGTTGTTATTGCAAATAGCGACACGCACCGGTAAGTCCTCCTGAATCGCCGTCGCCAATTCCTGTAAGGTCATCTGGAAACCGCCGTCGCCCACGATGGCCCAGACCTCTTTGTCCGGCTGGGCAACCTGAGCGCCGATGGCCGCGGGCAGGCCAAAGCCCATCGTTCCCAATCCGCCGGAGGTGACCAGCGTGTGGGGCTCATCGAGCGGGTAGTACTGCGCAGCCCACATCTGGTGCTGCCCCACATCGGTGACCAGGATGGCCTCCCCCGCGCTCGCTTCCCAGATGGCGTCGATGACGTTCGGAGCCAAGAGATGGCCATTGCTGGGCCGCCCCAGAACATCCCGCTTCTGCGTATCGCCGCGCCAAGCATCGATCTGCTCAAGCCAAGCCTGGTGCTTTTTCCGCTCGACCAAGGGCATGAGCTGCTCCAGCACCTGGCGCAAGTCGCCCAGGAGCGGCACGTCCACCGGCACGATTTTGTTCAGCTCAGCAGCGTCGAGGTCGACGTGGATTTTGCGTGCGTTCGGCGCGTAAGTCTCCAGCGTGCCAGTCACACGGTCGTCGAAACGCATACCGAAGGCCATCAGCAGATCCGCCTCCTGAATGGCGTGGTTGACGTAGGCCTCGCCGTGCATGCCCATCATGCCCAGCGTCAGTGGATGGGATTCGGGGAATCCACCCTTGCCCAACAAGGTGAGAGCGACGGGCGTTTTCGTCTTCTCCACAAACTGCCGCAGCGAGTTCATCGCGCCCGACATCAGCACTCCATGTCCGGCGAGTATGACGGGGCGCTCCGCCTCGTTAATCATCTCAACCGCACGTTGCACCAATTCGGGATCGCCTGCCCCGACCGGTCGATAGCCGGGCAGCTTCGCCTCCCCCTCTGGGGGCACGAACTCGGTCTCGGCTATCTGCACATTCTTGGGCAGGTCGATCAGCACCGGACCCGGCCGGCCGCTGCGTGCGATATAAAAGGCCTCGTGGATCACGCGCGGGAGTTCGTTCACATCGGTCACCAAATAATTGTGCTTGGTGATAGGAAGTGTCACGCCGGTGATGTCAGTCTCCTGGAACGCATCGGAGCCGATCACCGATGTCGACACCTGGCCCGTGATGCAGACGATGGGCACGGAATCGATCATCGCCGTGGCGATGCCGGTGACCAGATTAGTTGCTCCTGGGCCAGAGGTAGCTATTGCCACACCGACCCTTCCCGAGACGCGAGCGTAGCCGTCGGCGGCGTGGGCCGCCGCTTGTTCGTGGCGAACGAGGACGTGGTGGATGCCATACTCCTGGCGGGGGTGATAGGTGTGCATAATGGCGCCGCCGGGGATACCGAAGGCTACATCGACGCCCTCTCTCTTCAACATCTCCCATACAATCTGTGCTCCTGTCCTTTTCATCTCTCCTCCTCCTTGCTGAATATAAAACATGAATGAAGTGATTGATAACAAAAAAAGCCGCCCAATTGGGCGGCTTTTTTCACATTCGCTGGGGGATCTTCCCTAGCTCTGCATTGCCGATGCCGTCCCAATCACCGGATACTCCTGACTAAGCAGGAGTACAATAATAACGACGACAATAAGCAAGCCCTCATTGATCCCCAGCATGAAAGACTGATGATGGGAAGAAGTATTTGTTGTTTCAGGTTGATCAAAATTTATCGCGCTCATTTTAGCTCGCTGCTTCCACAAAGGTCGTTTCCACAAAAAAAGCCGCCCAATTCTGGGCGGCTTACTTACAACTCAATGCACGCTACCCAGCGCCTTATAGCTCCCCCAGGACAATAAGGAGCAAGCTGGATAGAATAATAACAAAGTTGTGTGCACGTTCTGCCATCATCAATCTCCTCATAACTTGGTCGGCAATTATAATGGAGTTTCAAAGTTTGTCAAGCCAATTGGGAGAGGTTATGTTAAAGATTGTTAAACAAGCCC
>CAZANJ010000209.1:0-5697 GCA_964486415.1 uncultured Anaerolineales bacterium | reverse complement strand
CCTCAGGTGATAGGCAAATAAAAAACCCTCGCCGGTTTGACCGGGAGGGCTAAAATCGAAAGCGCGTGATACACTCAGGCAGGCTGGTGCTGACCTCCTCGGTCGGGTGGTGAGGGTTCGTGATGGTGATGGCCAGCAAGGGTCTGCATTTCTATCATCATAGCGGGGCTATTTTACCAGTATGTTCGGGGAAGTCAAGTATAGAAGCGCCGCCGCTACTCAGCTCTCAGCAGAACGCGCCACGATCCGATGAGCGGCTCAATATTCTCCTCGGCCTTGGCCTCGGCGTCGGTCTCGGTGGGACAAGGCTCAAGCTTTAGCCCGCTGACCAGCGGTATTCCCATCTCGCCGAGGCTGATCGCGTAGCTCATTTCCGGCTCAAGCTCAAAATCGACATAGCCCGCTCCCGCCTGGGGCTTGAGCCCGGTCACGGCCCGGTCGGCACCCCCAGCCCAGGTCAGCCAGACCGCCATGCCCGCCACTCCCTCGCTGTCCTCATCCTCGACGATCACCTCGACGTGCGGTGTGAGCCCTGGCTGGCACAACTGTTCCTTCTCGGCCAACTCCAGACGGGCGACCAGGGGCGGCGTCGGCGACGGCGTGGGCGTGAGCGTCGGTGTAGGTGTGGAGCTCGGCGTGGGCGATGGCAGCGTGACGGTCGGGCGGGGTGTCGGCGATGGCAAGGGCGACGGGATGGTCGGAGTCGCCGTGGCTGTGTGTGTCGGGCTGGGCGTCTCAGTCGGCGTCGCCGTGGAAGTGGGCGATGGCGTGATGGTGGAAGTAGAGGTAGGGGTGGAAGTAGGCGGAGCTGGCGTGTCCAGGTAGACTATCATGGCGGGTGTGTACACATCCAATGCCTGGGCCAGCTTGGACAAGCGGCGCAAAGTGGCCGCGGGCCGACCGGCGGCGGCGTAATCCTCGATCAGTTCGCTCAGCGCTGCGGATACATCCTCATCTGGAAGATCATCTAGCCGTGCGCGGGCCTGTTCAAGGTCTTCGTCAAGGGCGTAAGAGAGCGCCGTCAGGCGCACCCAGTCCCGGCGGTAATCGGCGCGTAGCAGCGCGGGATATGTATTGGTCAACTCGATGGGATCGATGATCCAGGTATAGAGAAGCCCCAGCGCCAGCCCGACCGCTATGCCGAGCGCGACAATCGCCCAGCTCCTCAAGTACCACTCTCCAGATAGGGGGTCAATTTAGGGGTGGTAGCGCCGAGGGCCCAGGCCAGATGGGCCAAACGGGAGATTTCGGCACGGGGAGCGCCGTCCTCGACGAGCCGCTCCGCCAATTCAATCACCGGGGTGGAGGGTTTTTCCGGATTGAGCAGTGCCAAGCGCTCATGGGCGCTATCGAGGTCACTTTCCACCGCGTAAGCCCTGGCGGTCATGAGGACATAATCGTCGCGGTAATCCTGGCGCAGCACGTCTGGGGCGGTGTTCGTGTAGGATACGGGCCAGATCCACCAGCCGATGGCGAGTCCCAGCGTTGCTCCTATCGCCGCTCCGATGAGGAATCTCGCAATCCATCTTCCGAGGCGCTTACCCATATTCCTCCGGCTGTCATTATGAGAAGCGCGGCGCTTGGGGGTTGTTCCGCCCCTGGGCGCCGCGACAGCGTCTGCTTATATCCAGCGTCTTTCTGGTGCCGAAAGATTACATCAAAAATGCCGGAGGTGGGAATCGAACCCACATGGGTCAAGCCCACACGATTTTGAGTCGCGCGCGTCTGCCTGTTCCGCCACTCCGGCTCAAGTGGGCAAATTATAGCAAAGATTTGCCGTTTGGTCAACTTTGGGCTTGCCGGGAAATCGTAGCGGTTCCAAGGCCCTCCAGAGGCCACCAGAGGCTTTCTGTGGCATTGGGTGAGTCCATCAACCCCAAGGCGGTGGGTATGGAAACCCGCCCTACATAGCCAGAGGATGTAGGGGGGGTTTCCATACCCACCGATTTTTTAATCGCTTCGAAAACCCTTGCCGCCAGGATAGCGGCGCTCCGTTGAGGGGGGATAAATTGACAGGCACTTCCCTTATGCTATAATGCACCCGCCTTGACCAACTCGGCAAGTCGTAAGACCTTATCGATACGCTGGCCCCGCTGGCTGCAAAGGTGGGGAGCGGTTATAGGCCTGACATTATTGGCGGCGGCGTTGCGCTTCTTTGCCCTGGGGGATTTTCCACCGGGGCTTTATCACGATGAAGCCTTCAACGGGCTGGACGCGCTGAGCGTTCTGGAGGGGCAACGGTCCATCTATTTCGCGGCCAATCGAGGCCGCGAACCGCTGTTTATTTACCTCATCGCCGCCGCAGTGAGGCTCTGGGGCCGCACACCGGCGGCGCTGCGTCTGGCAGCCGCCATCTGCGGCACGTTGACAATTCCCGCTACCTACCTGATGGCCCGCGAGTGGTGCGAGCGCCGGATAGCTTTGCTCAGCGCGGCGATCCTGACCATCACCCTCTGGCACGTGCATCTCAGCCGCATCGGATTCCGCGCCGTCACGTTGCCGCTGGCGACCGCGCTCACGCTCTGGCTCGGCGGACGGGCCTTCCGCTCGCGACGTCGTCGCGACTGGCTCCTGACCGGCATCCTCTACGGCCTTAGCTTCTACACCTACCTGCCGATCCGCTTCACTCCCTTAGTTTTGGCATTATTCGGGCTCTACTTGCTGACCAACGGTTATGGCGACCGTCTCTGGCCGGGTTGTGCATATCTCGCCGTCGGAACGGTGACAGCCCTGATTCCCTTCGCCATCTATACCGCCGGACATTGGGACGTGGTGATGGGCCGCACCGGTCAGGTCTCCGTCTTCAACCCCGTCGTCAACCATGGCGATTTGTGGGCCACGCTGGGCCGTCAATTGCTCCGCACGCTGGGGATGTTCTTCGTCCAGGGCGATACCATCCCGCGCCACAACGTGCCGGGGCGCCCGGTCTTTATGCCCCTGCTGGGGGCGGCTATGATCTGGGGCTTGATACAGGCCCTGCGCCGCGCCAGAGAAGGCGAGCCTGCGCCCGCTCTCGTCCTGCTCTGGGTAGGAGGGATGCTGATCCCGACCTGGCTGGCCGGCGGTGCGCCCCATTTTCTGCGAGCCGTGGGAGTACTGCCCCTCCTCGCACTCCTGCCAGCTTTCGGGCTGGATCGGGCGATGGATTGGCTGGAGGAGCGCGGTCAGCCCGGTCTGGCCCGTGCTCTCATCGGCGCAGTCTTAGTGTTGAGCCTGGGATCGACCAGCTACGATTACTTCGTTCGCTACTCCACGCCGGAGACCGCTTACGCCTTCGAGGAGGCCGCCACCGAGCTGGCCGCCGAGGTCAACCGCTTCATGGGAGTTGGATGGGACGGCGCCGGGATGAGGGTTCCGACCGCTCCGCCTCGACCGGGGCGGCGAGTTTACCTGGACGAGCGCCTCTGGCAGGCCTGGGCGGCGGTCGATTTTCTCGTGCCGGAGACTGAAAGCCTGGTGCGATTTCCGGCGCATAAACCACCGACCATCGCGCCGAACGAGGAGACGTTGCTCCTGATCTGGCCCTACGACGGCGTGCAGCCCTACCTGGAGCGCTTGCCGCGCGACGTGCACATCGAGGCCCACGCCGGCCCGTTGACGCGCGGGGATTGGGAAGAGGAGCCCTATGCGGCCTACGTCGCCTATACCATCAAACCCAAGGGGCCGGAATCGGCGAAGCGCCTGGCGACCTTCGGCGGGCGGATTGCGCTGCTTGATTGCACGGTCAAGCCAGAGGCGGCAAACTGGGAAGTCGAGTTGACCTGGAAGGCCCTGGCGCCCCCGGAGCTAAATTACATCACATTCGTCTATTTATGCGACGGGACGTGCGAGGAACGGCTGGTGGCCCAGGATGATGGGGAGCCGGGGGATGGATACTATCCCACCAGCCTGTGGCGTGCGGGGGACGTGGTCATAGATTCCCACAAACTGGAGCTGCCCGATGAATGGACGAACAGACCCAGAATCGCAGTGGGACTATACACCTGGCCGACGCTGGAGCGGCTGGAAGTGACCGCTCCCTCCGGTGAGGCGCTGGGAGACGCGCTGATACTTCCTGTGACCTATGAGTGACACGGGTAAAACGGCTATTATGAATGAAGCGCTCACATCGACGCGAGAAAAAGGATCAGAAGATGGCTGGGCCGACTGGTTGATCTGCGCGGCTTTGTTTCTCTGTCTCTCCGCGCTCTACTTCGCCACCGCCTCCGGGATCACCAGCAGCAATGATGGGAGCCATTACGCGCTGACGCGCGCCATCGCGGAGCAAGGCCATTTCGAGATCGGGCGGTACGACTCCTACGCCGAGGGGAATGACTTGGCCCGGCGCGATGGTAAACTCTACAGCGACCGGCCGCCGGGCACGGCGATGTTCGCGAGCCTATTCTACACCGTGGGCCGATGGCTGCCCGCGCCGCCTGACCTGCTGCCCTCGCGCCACGATGCGGAAAACCCGCTGCTGTTCTACGTGATGCTGCTTCCCGCCTGGGCCGGGGCGGGCGCGGTCGTGATCCTCTACCGCTTGCTGCGCGATCTGGAGATATCGATCTTCGGCGCGTTGACGACCAGCCTGATGTTCGGGCTGGGCACGGCCCATTGGAAATACAGCAGCGTGATCTTTTCCCACGCGCTCTCTTCTTTCATCGTCATGCTCTCGGTTTATCTGATTCTCAGAGCCACAGCGCGAGCCGCGTCGGTCTCCGCCATCCATTGGACACTGCCTCTCTTCCTGGGCCTTGCGCTGGGCTGCGCGGTGCTGGTGGAGTATTCCAACGCTCTCCTGGTAGTCGCGGCGGCGGTCTATCTGCTAATCGCTTTCGGGCTGCTTGAGCACAAACGCTTGCTCTTGCACATGGGCCTCTTCGTCGCCGGCGGGGCCATTCCGGCGGCCTTCCTGGCCTATTACAATACGGTCAACTTTGGCGGGCCATTCACGCTGTCCTACGCCTACGCGATAAACTATCCTTGGGCCGGTGATTTCCGCTCCACTTTCAACTTCCCATTGGCACAGGGACTGCGCGGCATGCTGATCTGGGGAGCGGGCGGCGGGTGGTGCAATCCGACCTGTTACAATCAGGGGCTTTTTCTCCTCTCGCCGGTGATGCTTCTTTCAATCATCGGCCTGGTGCCCTACTTCCGCCGTAGGCGGCGCGAGTTCATCTTGACCGTGGGGCTTTTCCTGATCTATCTGGGGCTGTTCTCCAAACACCGCACTTTCCACGGATTCACCGCCGATGGCCGCTACCTGGTTCCATTTCTGGGGCTGTGGGCCATTCCAATGGGCTTTTTCTTCGACCGCGTCCTGCGCCGGGCCAAGGCCCCGCTGTGGTGCGCTCTTCTGTATCTGACAGCCTATGGCCTATTTTTCCTCTCCTTGCGTAATATGTTCTTGCACATCGGATTTTCCTACAATTATCAGTTGGACCTGAGCGAACTAAATGGCTTCGCCGCTGCCCCTGGTAACTGGTCATATTTGATGGGCCAAGTTTTCCGCAATGTGGATAACCTGTTCAGAGGCCCGCTGTCCCCATTCTGGGCGCTGACGGGCGGCGGAGCGCTGGCGTGCTCGGCGGCTCGATGGGTCATCTTACGGGCGAGAGCCTGATGGGTTTTCGAAGCGATTCAAAAATCGGCGGGTATGGAACCCCGCCCTACATCCTCTAGCTATGTAGGGCGGGTTTCCATACCCGCCGCCTTGGG
>CAZANJ010000208.1:0-5731 GCA_964486415.1 uncultured Anaerolineales bacterium | reverse complement strand
GGGATTTTGGACGCAAGACAAACTCGCTTTGCTTCCAAATTGGGTTCGCAGACTACATTTTAAGACTTCTGAAGTCTATGCTCCTCAAGATTTTGAAAAGTGCAGGAGCCAAGTTTTAATGTAAACAGGTGTTTGTCACAGCTAACGGAGTGGACTATGAAAGAAGAAATAATCCGCGTCCTATCGATTGAGGATAATATGGCGGATGAGACGCTGCTTCAGGATAAGTTGTTCGAGGCGCAGCGCGTCGGCTGGGATCTGCCACGCTTTGAGGTGAAGCATGTGGCTCATCTTCGGGGGGCGCTGGACCTTCTGCGGAGTGAGCGGTTTGATGTGGTGCTCAGCGATCTGGATTTGCCGGATAGCCGAGCGGGGGAGACGGTGGCTACGCTGCGTGAACATATTCCCCACATGCCCATCGTGGTGCTGACGGGCCGAGAGGACGAGGTATTGGCCCACAAGAGCGTCCGTGCCGGGGTGCAGGACTATCTCTACAAGACCGAGGCGACGGGTAGTCTCTTGGCCCGTGCGATGATGTACGCCATCGAGCGGCAGCAGGTTCAAGATAAGCTGGGGCGGCTCGTCGATGATCGCACGGTGGAGCTGCGGGAGGAGATCGCTGAACGCAAGCGGGCGGAGCAGGAGCTGCGAGAGAGCGAAGCCCGGTTCAGGGCCTTGTCCGAGCAAGCGGCGATGCCGATTATGGTGCTTCAGGACGGCGCTTTACGCTATTTCAACGAGGCATTCGTACAGGCTTCCCGTTATAGCCGCGAAGAATTGAGGACATTCTCTCCCTATCAGTTCATGGAGACTATTCATCCCGAAGACAGAGACAAGATGCTCCGCAGCATAAGGGGGAAGGAAAGCGGCGAGGAGGCAGTATCCCACTACGAATACCGGGGCATTCGGCGGGATGGACAGACCGGTTGGTTCGAATTGTACTCCCACTCTATCCAATACGACGGCCGTCCGGCAATTATGGTGACCTTCCAGGACATCACCGAGCGCAAGCGGGCGGAGGAGGGGCTGCGGGAGAGCCAACAATGGTTCTCCACAACGCTGAGGAGTATTGGTGATGCCGTGATTGCCACGGATGGCGAGGGAAAAGTGCGCCTCTTGAATCCAGTCGCCGAGAAATTGACCGGCTGGAGCGAAGCGGAGGCCATGGGCAAGCCATTGGGGGAAGTCTTTTACATCGTCAGCGAGCAGACGGGCGAGCGAGTCGAAAATCCCATAGACAGAGTGTTACGGGAAGGCGTGATCGTGGGGCTGGGAAATCACACCGCTTTGATTGCGAGGGATGGCACCCAGCTCTCCATCGCAGACAGCGCGGCGCCGATAGAGGATCAATCGGAGGCCATCATTGGCGCCATCCTCGTCTTCCGTGATGTCACCGAGCGTAAGCGGGTGGAGAGGGAACTGGTACGTAGACATCGGTTATGGGACGCGTTGATGGAGAATACGCCCGATTTGGTCTATTTCAAGGATGATCAACATCGGATGATCCAGGCGAGTAGGGCCTATGCGGACGTTTTGGGCCTGGACTTGGAAGATGTGATTGGGAAGACCGCAATTGAGCTCTGGCCTGAAGAGGGCGAGGAAATCATAGCGGATGAAAGAAGGGTGCTCGAAGGGGAACCGTTGACCGGAAAGGAGAGGGAGGTCACGAATCCTAGCGGCGAGTCGCTGTGGTACTTGCTAACGAAGATCCCCATATACGAGGATGGGAAGTTGATCGGGTTCTTCGCTATCGACAAGGAGATCACCGAGCGTAAGCTTGCGGAGGAGCGACTGGCTTTCCGGTCTATGCTTCTGGATCAGATCGAGGACAAGATAACAGCCACGGATCTGGAAGGCCGAATCACGTACGTCAACGAAGCAGAATGCAGAAGCTTTGGGAAGACCAAGGATGAATTGATCGGGCAAAACGTCGAGCAGTATGGTGATGACCCCGAGCGCGGTGCGACGCAACAAGAGATCATTGAAGTCACACTGACCGAGGGCCGATGGCGCGGAGAAGTGGTCAATATCACCGAGGACGGCCGCGAGATCATTCTCGATAGCCGGACTCAGTTGGTGTACGACGAAAACGGAGAGCCCGTTGGGATGCTGGGCATAAGCACGGACATCACCAAGCGCAAGCGTGCGGAGAATGCGCTGCGGGAGAGCGAGCGCCAGAAGGAACTGATACTCAACTCCACTGCCGAGATGATAGCTTACTACGACACCGATTTGCGCGTGATCTGGGCCAACCGCGCCTCTGCCGAATCGGTCGGCAAATCTCCTGAAGAACTGGTGGGGCGGCATTGCTACGAGATATGGCCTCAACTTGAGGAGCCTTGTCCGGGCTGTCCTGTCTTGAAGGCGCGTGACGAAAAAGCGCCCCAGCGCTGTGAACAGCAAACGCCCGACGGAAGGTATTGGTCTTTGCGCGGCTATCCCGTTTTTGATGAGGAAGGTGAAGTGATCGCGCTCGTCGAGTTTGGTCAAGACATCACGGTGCGCAAACGGGCGGAGGAGAAGCTTGAGCTCTACGCCGCCGAGCTGGAGCGCAGCAATCGTGATCTGGAGCAGTTCGGCTACGTGGTCTCCCACGATTTGCAAGCGCCGCTGCGAGTGACGAAGAGCTACCTCCAGCTCCTGGCCGATCGCTACGAAGGGCAACTGGACGCCAGGGCCGACAAGTACATAGGCAGCGCCGTGGATGGCGCTGAGCATATGCAAGAGATGATTCGGGCGTTGCTGGATCTGTCACGGGTGGGGACGCGCGGGGAGGAATTCTCGCCCACCGATTGTGAGAGCGTGCTGGGACATGTCCTGGATAGGCTTTCGCTGAATATAGAGAGCAGCGAGGCGGATGTGACCCATGATCCCTTGCCCACAGTGATGGCGGATGAGGCCCAATTGGCCCAGGTTTTCCAGAACTTGATCGCCAACGCTATCAAGTTCCGGCGCGAGGATGAACCGCCGCGTGTGCATATCTCAGCTTCCCTCTCTCCCCAAGGGGGAGAGGGTCGGGGTGAGGGGGAATGGCTCTTCTCCGTTGCGGATAATGGCATCGGCATCGACCTGGAGCAAGCAGAGCGTATCTTTCAGGTCTTCCAGCGTCTGCACACGGAAGAGGAATATCCGGGGTTGGGCATTGGGCTGGCGCTCTGCAAGCGTATCGTGGAGCGGCACGGCGGGCGCATCTGGGTGGAATCGAAGCCGGAAGAGGGCTCGGCGTTCTACTTCACGCTGCTGGCATAGAACAAGTGAGGTGCAGGTTGAGACAGAGAAAAAAAGTAGCCGAATTACAGGTCCATCTAGAAAGGCTAATCCATAGTCTGCTGTTAGGTTCATCTGAGGAGAATGTACACCGTGCCCGTTTGTTGATGGTGATGGGCTCGATGATTTCTGCCGTGGGAATGTTGTTCTTGCTGGTACAACTTACGACAACTCTAGCTATTCCATCACTTCCTCCTGCTCCCTGGATCGATATTGTGACGGACATAATAGTCGTGCTCATAGGCGTGATAACCCTGTGGATCGTGCGTTCAGGTCGTATCCGGATAGCAGCTTGGACAGTGCTTAGCTGGCTCTTGATCCTTGCCATCATGCAGATATACTTGGGGGGAGATCCGCCGACCGACGTTGTGGGAGCATTTGGGCTCTTTATGGCTGTCGCTCTTGCGATAGTATTGCTGGAACAACGCGGCGCATGGGCGGTCTTTTTTGTGGCTTCTGTTGTCTTCATTGGCATGCATATCCTATGGCTGGAAGGGAAGTTGCCGTCGCCTGTTGAACGGGGGTTGAATCGGCCTGGTGAAGCATTGTTTTCGGTGATCTCGTGGCTGACTATTGCTGGTATGATTTTGATCATCATCGGCTCGACGGTAAGAGCCCTGCGCAACCAAGCTGATATGCTAAAATTGAGGATCGCTGAGCGTGAGCAAGCGGAGAAGAAGTTGCTCCAGCGTGCTAATCAACTGGCGCTACTCAATGATATTGGAAACGATATAGCGACCGAATTGGACGTGGGGCGTGTGATGGAGAGGGCTGTGCAGTTGGTACAAGAGAGTTTCGATTATCATCACGTGGCGCTGTTCACTATAGAATCGGATGGAGATGGACTGGTGATGGGACCGAGAGCTGGTACTTTTGTGGACATCTTCCCGACAAATCATCGACTCGATCTAGGGCAGGGTATGGTGGGCTGGGTGGGGCAGCACGGTGAGTTGTTGGTGGCCAACGATGTGGAGCTTGAGCCGCTTTACTTAAACTTGTATGGCGATGTAGTAAAGACCCAATCGGAACTAAGCGTACCTGTTCGGGCGGGACAGGAACTTGTAGGCGTACTTGATATTCAAAGCCTTAAGCGGAATGCCTTCGACGAGGATGATGTGAGGGCGATGGAGACCTTGGCCGATCAGATAGCTGTGGCGGTCAAGAACGCGCGGTTATATGAGCAATCGCAGCAAGAAATAGTCGAGCGTGAGCAGACGGAGAGGGCGCTACGCGAGAGCGAGGAGCGTTACCGCAGCCTTTTCGAGGATTCCCCCATCTCGATCTGGGATGAGGATTTCTCTGCGGTGAAGGCCTATCTGGACGAATTACGTGCATTGGGCATCGAGGATTTCCGAGCTTATTTCGAGGAGCATCCAGAGGCGGTGGAGCATTGCGCGGGCCTGGTGGAGGTCATCGACCTCAACCGCGCGGCTCTAAGTCTCTATGGAGCGGAGAGCAAAGATGAGCTTTCACGGGGTCTCAATACATTTTTCAAAGAGGGAGCTTATTCAGCATTCGCGGAGGAGTTGGCGGGCATCGCGGAGGGGAAGACGCGGGTTGAAGTAGATATGATCAATCGCACCTTGACGGGTGTGGAAAAACACCTTATCGTTACCTGGCGAGTGGTTCCAGGTTGTGAGGAGACCTTATCCCGCTGCATCGTCTCGATCAGGGATATCACCGAGCGCAGGAGGGCGGAGGAGAAGCTTGAGCACTACGCCGCTGAGTTGGAGCGTAGCAACCGTGATCTGGAGCAGTTCGGCTACGTGGTCTCCCACGATTTGCAAGCGCCGCTGCGAGTGACGAAGAGCTACCTCCAGCTCCTGGCCGATCGCTACGAAGGGCAACTGGACGCCAGGGCCGACAAGTACATAGGCAGCGCCGTGGATGGCGCTGAGCATATGCAAGAGATGATTCGGGCGTTGCTGGATCTGTCACGGGTGGGGACGCGCGGGGAGGAATTCTCGCCCACCGATTGTGAGAGCGTGCTGGGACATGTCCTGGATAGGCTTTCGCTGAATATAGAGAGCAGCGAGGCGGATGTGACCCATGATCCCTTGCCCACAGTGATGGCGGATGAGGCCCAATTGGCCCAGGTTTTCCAGAACTTGATCGCCAACGCTATCAAGTTCCGGCGCGAGGATGAACCGCCGCGTGTGCATATCTCAGCTTCCCTCTCTCCCCAAGGGGGAGAGGGTCGGGGTGAGGGGGAATGGCTCTTCTCCGTTGCGGATAATGGCATCGGCATCGACCTGGAGCAAGCAGAGCGTATCTTTCAGGTCTTCCAGCGTCTGCACACGGAAGAGGAATATCCGGGGTTGGGCATCGGGCTGGCGCTCTGCAAGCGCATAGTGGAGCGGCACGGCGGGCGCATTTGGCTAGATTCGGTAGTTGGGGAAGGGTCGACGTTCTTTTTCACCATCCCAGTGTAAGGCGCATAAGCTGATCGGGCAAATAGCGCATT
>CAZANJ010000207.1:0-5737 GCA_964486415.1 uncultured Anaerolineales bacterium | reverse complement strand
CGAATCAAATGTAGGGCAGGTTTCCATACCTGCCGCACTTGTGTAGGGTAGCAAGACCTGGGAATGAGAGTAAACTCGACCCAGACACGGGGGTGGCACACCCCCTCTGAGCTATGTAACCACGCGAACTTCTAGAGACCCTCATTTAGAGACCCTCATTCGTTCAACCCTAACGGCAAGGATTCCGATTAGCCTTATACCGCCTCCACGCGCGAGACTTGGGGTATCTGCTCCCGCAGTACGCGCTCGATGCCCATCTTCAGCGTCATCGTCGACATAGGGCAGCCTCGACAGGCTCCCATCAGGCGCAGTGAGACGACGCCGCTGTCATCATCTACATCCACCAACTCCACGTCTCCGCCATCGGCTTGCAGACTCGGCCTGACGGTTGCGAGCGATTTTTCCACTTTTTCCTTCAAGGTGAGTTCTTCTGTGCTCATAACTTATTCACTCCTTTGTACTTTCACTCTCAATTGTTGAGAGTTATCTTCTCAAAAATTTGGCGATCAAGGCCCTGTATTATAGCAGAAAAGCGTTAACTTGCCCTGCTTCTCAGCTACTTGCCGCGCGGTGCTGCAAAAGCTCAGTAACCGAGCCGCCGACTGTGACGATGCATCACTACCGAGATCAATGCCACCACCGAAACACCGATGGCGAAGAATGCGCCGACCCAGCCTGCCAGCCAAGCGCATCTTCCTGTGGACAGGCATCGATGCAGGCACCGCAGGCGAAGCAGTCGGCGTGAATCGCTTTGCCGTTGTAATAGTCCCTCATTGCCTGGGTGGGGCAGGCTTCAACGCACAACTGGCATTCCTTGCACTCCTCCCGATCGATGCGCGGGCGCATCAAACTCACCTGCTCCACCAGCCATCCAATCAGGCCGAAGGGGCAGAGGAACTGGCACCAGGGCCGGTAGATGAACAGACTGGCAGCGAGCACGGCGGCGGTGAAGAGCCCAATCGCCCAGGTGAGGCGGAAGGAGAATATCTGGAAGGGATCGATCAGGCCGATCCAATCCAGCCCTGCCGCGATCAGCCCGCCCACCAACCCCAAGAAGGCCAGGATGCGCACGCCGTTGGAGAGCCAGAACGGGGGCTTCCACTTGGGAAGCGGTATGCGATGGAGCAAGTCTTGCAGCAGCCCCAGTTGGCAGCCCCAGCCGCAGATCGATTTGTTGGAGACGAAGACGGTCAGCAGCAGGATGATCAGCATCGCGGCGATGGGCAACACGAACTGGCCGCGTACCAGTACGTTGGTGAGCAGTGTGCGCAGCGATGCGACCGGGTTGGGGTTCATCCCGTTGGGGATCAGAAGTCCAAAGATGAATCCGAAGAGCAACACACCGCCGACGAGAAAGGCGAGCCGGATTTTCGATGTCATCTTGTGGCGGCGCAGGAGCAGCGTGGCGACGACGACCGTCGCGATCCACAGAACGAACTTGACCAGAATCAGTGGGTTCAGGGTCATTTGGTTGGGCATCGAGATACCTCCTTTGGAAAGCAAAAACGCTCAGGTTCTGTTTACATATAGTACTTTACCACCTGAGCGTTTATGTGTCTTCGACTTTTGTCGAATTGGGCCGCGATTTATCTTCCCCGCATCGCCTTTGCCTCCAGTCCCTCCCGGTCGAGTATCTGGATCTGGTGCCGTTCCACCTGGATGAGCCCCTCATTGGCCAGACTGTGCAGCGCGCGATTGAGCACATCCAGCACGGTGCCGAGCCGCGCGGCCAGCTCGGCCTGCGTGGCCCAGGGCTGGCGCTGCATCGCCCCCGCCTCCGAATGTTCCAGCAAATGTCGCGCCAGCCGCGCCTCCACCGTCCGCAGCGAGAGGTCTTCCACCAGCGAGACGAGATGGAACACCCGCTCGGCCAGATTTTGCACCACGCTTTGCGCCAGCCGGGGGTACTCTTCGAGCAGGAGCAGCATGGTGTCACGGGGGATGATCCACACCAGCGCTGGCTCCAGGGCGACGATGGTGGCCGGGTTGCAGGTATCGGCGAAGACGCCGACTTCGTTGAAGACCTCGCCCGGCTCGACGAAGCGCAGCACTTGCTCGCGCCCTTCGGCCGAGCTCTTGACCGATTTGAGCCATCCGGCCTCGACGACGTAGAGCCCCGCGCAAGGGTGGCCTTCCAGGAAGACGACCTGGTCGGCCTCATACTTCCTCCGGACGGCGGCCTGGACGATGGCCTCCATGGCCTCGTCGCCCAATCCGGTGAAATATGAGACCGCCGATAATGCTTCGCTTGCTGTCATCGGTCAAGACTCCGCTTTTACCACTAATTCCTCATGAGCCTGATTCCTCATCTGTTACAAACAGCGGCACGAAGTCGAACGCCTCTACGTCCACCAGGCCCTGATCGGTCAGCTTGAGCGCAGGGATCACCTCCAGCGCCAGGAAGCCCAGGATCATCAGCGGATCGTGCAGCTCGGAGCCGAGTTCGTGCGCGGCATTCACCAGCGCGTCCATCTGCAGGCGCACGGTCACCAGCGATTGATCCGACATCAGCCCGCCGATGGGCAGCGGAACTTCGGCCAGCACTTCCTCGCCAATGGCGGCCACTAATCCGCCTCCCAGATCGCCCACGGCGCGGGCGGCGGTCATCATCGACTGGTCATCACAGCCGGCGACGATCAGGTTGTGCGCGTCATGGCCCACGCTCCCGGCCAACGCGCCGCGCTCCAGCCCCAGCCCGCGCACGAAGCCCAGTCCCACGTTGCCCGTGCCCAAATGGCGCTCGATCACGGCAAGCTTGAGGATGTCGCGCTCCACGTCGGCGACCGCCTCACCGCCCACTATTGTCGCTGGCTCCACCAGGTGTTCGGTCACCAATTGATTGGGCACCAGGCCGATCACGCGGGCGCGTTCACCCTCGGCCGAGATCGCGAAGCTGAGTTCTTCCCAATCGACATTGACCGTGCCGCGCACGGCGGATGTATCCACGAGTGAAGTTTCACTTACAGGAGCAGCCCATTCGCCGACCGGTTCGCCGTCCTGGGCCACCAGTTGCCCGCCCGCGAAGACCATCTCCGCGCGGAAGTCCTGCAGATCGGAGAAGACTATCAGATCGGCCCGTTTGCCCGGCGCGATGGCGCCCCGGTCGCGCAGGCGGAACCACTCGGCCCCGTTGAGGGTTGCCATGCGGATGGCGGTCACGGGGTCAAGGCCCTCCTCGATTGCCAGCCTGATCAGGTAATCGATGTGGCCCTCGTCGAGCAGATCGGCGGGGTGGCGGTCATCGGTGCAAAGGGCGCAGCGGCGGCTGTTTTCCGGCGTGACGGCGGGCACCAGGTCGCGCAGGTTCTTGGCGCCGGTGGCCTCGCGGAGGAAGACGTACATCCCCAGCCGCAGCTTCTCCGTCATCTCCTCGGCGGTGGTGCATTCGTGGTCAGAGCCGGGGCCGGCGCCGATGTAGGCTTGCAACCATTCCCCGCTCAGGTCGGGCGAGTGGCCGTCGATGACGCGCCCCCACGGATGTCGTTTATCCGCGAATGCCTCGATCTTGGCCAGCGCCGCCGGATCGCCCAGCACCAGGCCGGGCACGTTCATGAACTCGGCCAAGCCCAGCACGCGCGGGAGATCGGCCAACGCGGCCAGGTCGTCGGCGTCCAGTTCGGCGCCGGCGGTGCCCATGTGAGTGGCGGGCACACACGAGGGCAGGTTGATGTAAACGGTCAGCGGTAGCCCCTCGGAGACGGAGAGCATATAGCGGATGCCCTCGGCCCCGGCGACGTTGGCGATTTCGTGAGGGTCGGTGACCACGGTGGTTGTGCCGCGCGGCACGACGGCACGCGCGAACTGGGGCGGGGTGACCATCGACGACTCGACGTGTACGTGGGAGTCGATCAGGCCGGGGCAGACGTAGCGCCCGCCCAGGTCGATCTCCTCTTTTGCATCGTGGAAACCATGGGCCTCATAATCTAATCCTAAGCCGACGATGGTATCGCCCGCGATGGCTATATCGGCCTCGATGATTTCGCCGGTGAAGACATTGATCACGCGCCCGTTGCGCAGCACCAGATCGGCGGGCTCGTCGCCCCGGGCGATGGGAAGAAAATCAGCCAAGTTCATTTTGTACCTCTCATTTCTTACTCCTCATTCGTCATTCATCATTCGCTATTCGCTATTCATCATTCTAAACCAGAAACGCGACACCGATTCCTACAATCATCATCAGCGCGAAGCCGGGGAGTAGAGACTTGCGCAATTTGGGAGAACCGCTCGCCAATACGATGCCGCCCTTGGCGACGGTGTTCGACATCGCGGCCAAGACCGCCGCGCGTGTCGCAGTGTGAAGATCCAGGCTGCCGCTCGGGCCGCTCAGTTCGGCTATGGAAAGCGTGATAGCATCCGCGTCCGCCAGGCCGCCGACGACGCTGGAGATGTAAACGCCCGTGTTCCCCAGGTAGACCTGCGCGGCCCGTGAAATCAGCAGCACCACTGCGTAGATCAGGCCAAACTTGAGCGCGGGGCCGAGCTCGAAGGGATTGGAGAAGGCCACCTCCCCCTTTTCCTCGAACTGTTGCGAGAAGTAGAGATAGGCGCAGTAGGCCAGCCCGGCCGCTGAGATCGCCAGCATTGGCCCCCATAGCCGTTGTAGCAGGGCCGTGTTCAGCGCTCCCACCTCCACCAGGACGCGGGGGAACATCATCGTCCAGGCCACGATGATGGCCAGGGCGAAGGGCTTGTCGAGCCCGTGATCGCGATGGCTGCGCTCCGCGAAGCTGAGCGTCACGGCAGTGCTGGAGGCCAGGCCGCCCAGCAGGCCGGTCAAGCCGATTCCCTGCCGGGCCCCGACGAACTTGATCGCTATGTAGCCCAGGAAGTTGATGCCGGAGATAAATACGATCATGAGCCATACCTTGTGGGGATTCAGCACATCCACGGGCTGGGGGCCAAAGCTCTGATTGGGCAGCACGGGCAGGACGATGGCGGTGATGACGGCGAACTTGAGCGTGGCGCGGATGTCCTCGCGGGTGATGTGGCTGACGAGTTGATCTGTCTCCAGCTTGAGGGAAAGCACGAGCGTCGTGATCACCGCCAGCGCCGCGGCCAGCCCCAGGTAGTTCCAGTAACATAGCGCACCGGCGAGCACGGTCAGCAAGGCGGCCACTTCGGTCGTCATCCCGACATCGCCGCGCCAAGCGGAGATGGAATAGGAGATGGCGATCAAGACGCCGAGCGGCGCGAGCACGCTCACGAAGGCCCAGGGCGAGTCCAGTTCATCGGCTGCCAGGGCAGCCAGACAGCCGACCAGGCCCATCAAGGCCAGCGTGCGCTCGCCGGTCGATATTTCCTTATCCGGTCCGCCGTGGGCATATTCCCGCTGGAGGCCGACGAGGAAGCCGATGGCCAGCGCCACGCCGAAGCGGTAGAAAAGATCAACTTGGCTCATTCCTCCTCCCTTTTCACATCGTTGTACGCGGGCGACCGATGGTAGGGGCGGGGCTCCGTGCCCGCCCGCGTGCATTTTGTATGGGCTGCCGCTTCGCCCAAGTAATCGCTCCTACTTTTGCAAAAGCTCGACGAAGGCGCGGTGTTCGTCCGAATCCAGCCCTTCGCGCAGTCTTCCCAGCACCTGCGCCAGATCGCCCTTCAGCAGCGCCACCACGTCTAGCCACAGTCCGGGGAAGACCTGGCTGCGCACTGTGCCCGTCCCGTCGGCTTCCAGAGGGATATAGGGTTTTCGAAGCGATTCAAAAATCGGCGGGTATGGAAACCCGCCCTACATAGC
>CAZANJ010000206.1:4457-5740 GCA_964486415.1 uncultured Anaerolineales bacterium | reverse complement strand
GGGCAAGGTGATGGTGAACGTGGTGCCCTGGTCCGGTTCGCTATCTGCCATGATCTGCCCATTATGTCGCTCGGCTATCTTACGGCAGATGGCCATACCCATGCCGGTGCCCTCGTATTCGCTTTGACCATGCAGGCGCTGAAACGGGGCGAAGACTTTCTCCATGTACTTTCTGTCGAAGCCGATGCCGTTATCCGCCACCGTGATTTGACAGATGTTCACCTCGTCTTTCATGACCTCACCGTACACTTTTACCAGGGGCGGTTCGCCTTCCCGGTGGAACTTCAAGGCGTTGTCGACCAGGTTTTGCAGCAAGCGCCGCATTTGCACCGCGTCCGCGTCGATGGTGGGAAGGTCGCTCACCTCCACGCGCCCGCCTGTCTCCTCGATGCGCACTTGTAGGTCGGCTATGACGTCCTCCATCACGGCGTTGAGATCGACGCGCTCGAAAGGCTTGGCCTTCGTCGTGACCCGTGAGTAGTTCAGCAAGTCATCGATTAGCTTCCGCATACGCTGTCCTGCACTACTCATGCGGTCCAGGTAGTCGAGTCCTCGGTCCCCCAGCTCCTCGCCATACTTGGACTCCAGCCGCTCCCCAAAGGCCTGAATCTTGCGCAGCGGCGCCTGTAGATCGTGGGAGGCGATGTAGGCGAACTCCTCCAGCTCCGTGTTGGAGCGGGCCAGGGCCTCCTGCGCTTTTTTCCGCTTGATGATTTCCTGTCGCGCCTTCTCGTTCAGACGCTCCAGTTCGGCGTTTTTCCTCGCCAGCTCCCGTTGCATCGTGACCAACTCGTTGTTCAAGCGGGTGACTTCGTCGTAGAGCGCGTTATCTCGCTCTTTTCTTGCCGCTAGTCCACGCTCATCGGCGGCGGCGCTCGATTGTTCCTTGAGCACACTGCGCAGAGCGTTCGCCTGCTGATTGCTGATGCGCATCATCTCCTCGTAGAGGTCCATCACCTCCTCGCTCGATTTGGCGCCGACGATCAGCATATTATCATCGATCATGGCGCCGGCAACGTGCAGCGACATAGGGCTACCATCAGCAAGGATGTTAATCTCCCAGTCGAAGGCCGCTCCTTTCTTTCTGACCTCGACCGAGAAATTGAGCGCCTTCTGGAGACTGCCCCGGTCCACCAATGTGGTCCAGGGTTGCCCAGGGCTGGCTTGACCCGCAACTTCTAAATCGTCGCAAAGCACTTTCAACAGCCCCCCTTGGCTGTCACAAAGCAATGCGATACCCCCTTTCGATTTGCTTTCTTCCATCCTTCGCTCTCCTCTCATAT
>CAZANJ010000206.1:0-4357 GCA_964486415.1 uncultured Anaerolineales bacterium | reverse complement strand
TTCATTCGCCACGGCGATAGCCTCTTGTGCATCCCGTGCATAACCATCGGCGCCCACCTCGCGCCACAGATTCGGCGCGAGGTTGAAGGGGTAGCCCCCCACAAGGACTTTGACGCTGCCGCTTGCCTCGGAAGCGTGTACCTGGTCGATCAGCTCGGTCGCGCTACTCACGTGCATCGTCATCGTCACCGAGACGGCCAGAATGTCCGCCTCCTGCTCCTCAATGGTGCTGATGATGCTTTTTGTGGGAGTGTTGGCGCCCAGGTAATAGGTATCCCATCCCTCCATCTCGAAGAAGTCCGTCACCATACGCACGCCGATTTCGTGCAGTTCATCGCCCACGCAAGTGGCGACCATTCGCCGCCCGATCCGCTCGGTGCTGAAGATGCGCGGATAGAGCTGGGACATCACCAGTTGGGTGGCCGCCGTGCAGTAATGTTCCTGGGCCACACTGACCTGATTCGTCTGCCACAGGCGCCCGACCTCCCGTTGCACCGGCTGGAACACGTGCATGTAGATTTGCTTGATCGGGGTGCCCTCGTTTACAGTCTCCATGATGATTTGACTGGCTATCTCGCGCCTGCCATTCAGCAGCGCCTCCAGATACTCCTGGGCGAGCTTGGACAGCGGATCCTGTTCGGTGATAAAACTGGGCGGCTTTGAGGGTGCCTGGCGCATACGCTCCAATCCGCTCTCAATGTACTGGTTTACAATCTCCTGAAGATCACCAGGCAGTCTTCCCCCCAATGCTTTTTCCATACAAGCCAGCGTCACCGAGAGCGTGTCATCTGAAAAATCGAGGCTTGCAAAGAGCGATTTGGCCCAGGAGATATACTCGGCGAAGAGGGAAGGATCGGAGGCGATCAGTGCCTCGGCGAAGTAAGAGAGATGGTAATTTATGTCTTGCAGGCACTCCTCGCGCCCCGTCTCTCCAAAGATCTCCCAGAGCTTGGGTTGCCGGTCATATTGCTGCGCCAGTATCTCCTCTGCTAGTGCTTCCTGTTGCTCACGGATCAGTCGTCCGGCTTCTTGTGTCTTTTTCATATCCCTTACCTTTCTGCTCGGATTGTTTGGGGTAATACGCGCTTGTCACCCTCACCCTAACCCGCTCCCTCTGAGGGAGAGGGGACGCGATTCCCTCGCCCCAGCGGGGAGAGGGCTAGGGTGAGGGGGGAAAACTCGATTCACTGGCAACTCCGCTTTACTCCCAAGATTTATAGGAGAGACCACCCATCCCTACAACGAGCCTCCCGTACTCTTTCTCAGTGTGAAATGGAAAGTCGTCCCCTCACCCGGCTCCGAATCCACCCAGATGCGCCCGCCATGCCGCTCGACGATCTTGCGGCAGATGGCCAAGCCCATCCCGGTGCCCTCATATTCGCTCCGTCCGTGCAGCCGCTGGAAAGGGGCGAAAATCTGCTCTGCGTACTTTTTATCGAACCCGATGCCGTTATCCTGCACCGCGATCTGATAGAAATCATCATCGCCGGCCGATGTTTCGCTGTAGACTCTCACCACGAACGGCTCATCCTTATGGTGGAACTTCAGCGCGTTACTGATCAAGTTCTGCAACAGGCGACGCATCTGCATTGCATCCGCCGCGACGGTGGGCAGTTCCCCCACCTCCACGCGGCCATCGGTCTCCTCGATGCGGATGACCAGGTCCGCTATGACTCTCTCGGTCACGGCATTGAGATCGACGGCCTCGAATTGTCTGGCATTCCTCGTGACCCGCGAGTAGGCCAACAGATCATCGATCAGGTTACGCATCTGCTCCGCTGCGCCCCGCATGCGGGAGAGGTAATCTTGTCCCCTCTCCTCAAGAATGTCGCTGTACATAGCCCACAATCGATCCCCAAAAGCCTGCACCTTGCGCAGCGGTTCCTGTAGATCGTGTGAAGCTATGTAGACGAACTCCTTCAGCTCGGCGTTGGAGCGGGCCAGTTCGTCCTTCTTCTCCGCCAGTGATCTCTGCGCTCGTTTCCGCTCGGTGATATCTATGGTGTACTCGATCATCTGCACCACGTCACCCTCCGCGTCGAAGATGGGATAGCCGTGTACTTCTACGCAACGCGGGTTGCCTTCATAGGCATAGTGGGTGTGCTCCAGCTTCACGTGCTCTTTGGTGGCTATCACCTCTTGGAGAGGACACGGATGCTCCTCACCGTCGCAGGGCGAGTGACGTTGATGTGTGAGAGTATAACACTTGGCATTTTCTGGCAAGTCGCCCGACCCAATAGCGGCTGAGTTTGCCAGCTCGATGGCATAATCCTCGGCGTTTATCACCAAGAAGGGATAAGTCAGCGACTCCAGCGTGTTCTCCAGCATATCCTTCTGCTGCCGAACCTCCTGCTCGGCTCGTTTACGTTCGGTGATGTCCATAAATGTGACGATCACCCGGTTGACCGTGCCCGCACCATCGAGCACAGGGTCGGCGTTGACCAAGGCCCACGTAACCTGATCCGCTTCAGTGCCACGAATCCCGATGACGAGGTCTCGCACGGGCTGTCTCGTCTCGAACGCGCGGGCGACGGGGTACTCATCGACCGGCATCAACGTCTGATCATCTCTGAGGAAGCGCCACCCTGATTCTCGCGTCGACCTACCGAGCAATTGCTCTTCAGATAATCCCAGCAGCCGTTGGGCGGTCGGATTGCTCGTGACGACACGTCCATCGGCGTCGTGAACGATGACAGCGGCCTGGATGCTTCGGATCAAGGACCTGTACTGCTCCTCGCTTTCCTGGAGTTTCCTCACGTTGCCTTGAAGCGCCCATCCGCCCCCGCCGATGATGGTCAATCCCACGATCCAAAGCAATCCGTGGCCCAGCCAAGCGACGAGATTATGTTTTTGCGCTGCCGCATCGAGCTCCGTCATAGGAACGGCGACGCTGATGCCGCCGCGAACGTCGCCCAACTCGTAACCCTGCTCAGCATGACAGGCCAGACAGCTCTCCTCGGTGACAAGCGGTCTCATAAGCCGCATGTGGCTCGTGCCGTCGATCTCCTGAATCCCGCTGGCTTCCGACTCGCCCGCCTCAAAGCTCTGGAGCGCTTCTCTCTCCCACGCATCCGGTGCATTGGCGGGGCGAACTGGATCCAGGCTGGTGATGTGTCCCTTTACGCCGTGGACCTCCGCCGCAAGCTCGTGCACCTGACGGGTCATATAGGCCGGGTTGATCAGCGTGAGCGTCAGCCCCACGCCGGATTCTGGGCTTTTCGCGGAGAAGGCCATGATCTCTATAGGCCGTTCGGTAGATTCCTTTAGATAAGGGTTGGGTTGGGTTTCCTCGGTGATGGGCGCGTAGACGCCGCCGTGCTGAGCGTTCCAGCGGCGATAGATCACATCCTTTTGATAAGCGGTGCGCGCTGTGGCGCGGGCTACCTCCAGCGTCTCCCGACGCTGCTGGCGCAGGTTTGATCCCAGGGATACGGCGACGACCAAGGTCCACATCGCCACGATGACCAAGGCGTAGACCCACAGACGATGGGTCGGGTCTTCGATTGACAGAAGAGGACGCTCTCTTGTCATAAAGTTCTCCAGGCAACTGTTAGTACACCATTCGGCGGGCCAAAGCGCGCAGTTGACTGGGGCTGATGGGCTTGAGCAGCACCACATCACCTTCCTCTCTGAGCTCTTCGCCCCAAAGTGCATCCGCCGTGGTCAGCATAACCCGCGTCTCCTCCAGCCGCTCCGTGCTCCGGACGTACTCCAGTATCTCCTCGCCAGAAACTTTGGGCAGGTGTAGATCCAGGACGATCACAGTGGGCGTGACATCGGCCAATCGATCCAGTGCTTCCCTTCCATCTCGGACAGCTTCCGTCTCGAATCCGGCCCCCTGTAAGGCCAAGGAGAAAATTTCGACCAGGTTCTTATCATCCTCGACGATCAAGGCAAATCTATCCATCATAAAATTCCTCCGGTGGCTTAAGGGGCAGCAGTAGGGTGAACGTGCTGCCCCGGTCAATGCTACTTTCCAATTTGATTTCCCCGCCCATCATGTCTGAGAGTTTCTTGACGATGGATAGCCCCAAACCGACGCCTCCGTGGGTCCTCGTGGCGGAGCTATCCACCTGTCGGAAAGGTTCGAATATCTTATCTTGCATTTCGAGAGGGATACCGGGGCCGGTATCGGAAACTTGCATAGCCCAATGACTGGCATCGGGGCAATGGATACGCACTCGCACCTCGCCCTCATCGGTGAATTTGATCGCGTTGTCCACTAAGTTGAGCAAAATCTGCTCCAACCGCCCCACATCACCGGAAAGAGCATCCGGCAAATCGTCGTCTACCTCGAAGATCAAGTCTATGCCCTTGTAATGAGCCTTCATCTGTGCTTTGCTCTCGACCCGTTCGA
>CAZANJ010000205.1:0-5745 GCA_964486415.1 uncultured Anaerolineales bacterium | reverse complement strand
GGATGTAGGGCGGGTTTCCATACCCGCCGATTTTTGAATCGCTTCGAAAACCCAAGCCCTTTGCTTGTTGACTTTTCTTCATCTCCTCGGTAGAATTGAGGGTATCTCACCAGCCGTGGTCATCACCTCGGCCCTCAATTTTCAAGGCCTCTAAAATCTTACCTAGCCATCGGAGCAGCGTATATGAACGATGTACCTTCTATTTTAATTGTGGATAGCAACGAACCCTTTGCCGTTATGCTTCAAGAGGGACTGGAGCGAGAGGGAGCTTACCGTGCATCTGTAAAAACTGACAGTGATGATGCACTCCACGCTCTATCTGAAAACACCTTCGACCTCGCCATTGTAGATCTAGGAATCGACGATGCAGCAGGTCTAGATGGCCCATCACTGGCGCGGGAACTACGACAGCTACAGAATGACCTGAGATTGATCTTGATTCCACTCAGCGGCGACGAACTCCCCTCTGGATTGTCAGACTTGAGCGTGCAGGGGACTCTGTCCAAACCATTCTTTCTCCCCGATCTGCCGGGACGCATCGACGAAGCGCTGACACAGCCCATAATATTGGAGCCGAAAGCGGAGACGGAATCGGAGAAGGTGGAAGAATTATCGGAGGAGAGCGAGCCAAAAAAGCCGGATTTCTCTTCCGAACAAGATGCGGTCGAAATCGCCGAACTTTTCGAATCGCCACGCGAGCGCAATCAGGCCATCACCCAAGAACTGGAGATGTTATCACAGGAGATCAACGCCGAGGCGGTGATCTTGACACGCGGAGAGCACGTACTTGCCAGCGCTGGCAGAATCAAATCGGATGACATAGATACGTTGGCCCAGATCGTTTCCGATAACTGGCGTGCCTCAGACCGCGTGGCACAAATTTTGGGGCGGGCGCAGCATTGCTTCGAGCAGAGCATGGAGGGCGGCGAGCACATGCTCTACTCGCTTTCTGTCACGGAGAAGATACTTATCTCCGTCATTCTAAGCGCCGATGTCCGCCTTGGAATCATCCGCCACCAAGTCAAGCAGGTGGTGATCGCTTTGCAGAGCTTGATAGCGTGAATCTAGATTAGTTCAATCTCCGAAATTGAACCAATCCACGCTTCGACAAAGGAGCAGTAAATGGCATCGGAAGCAGCTACTTGGCCCCTTTTAGTCCCACGCACCTCGCCGTGCCCTCCCGAGGGCGATTCGGCTTGGCCATCCCAGGGAAAATGGACCTACGAGGATTACAAAAGGCTGCCCGATGATGGAAGGCGATATGAGATCATTGATGGAGTGCTGTACGCAAGTACGGCGCCAACTTTTGATCACCAGTACACTGTGATGCGGCTTTCGTCTTTCCTGAGCGATTTTGTCACCCAGCATCAGTTAGGCATTGTAATGAAAGCGCCGTTCGAGGTCCATCTGCCGGGCATCGCTCGACCGGTACAGCCCGATGTGTTTTTCATCACCGCCGAGCACCTACCCAGCCTGGGAGCGACAAGTTTCACCGGCACACCCGATCTTATAGCCGAGGTATTATCATTATCCACAGCTCGCACCGATCGGGTGGTCAAATTCAGCGCCTACGAACGGGCCGGCGTGTGCGAATATTGGTTGGTAGACCCTTGCGCCCATTCCGTCGAGGTCTACTCCCGCTCTGAGGAAGGGATTTGTGGAATGGACGGCCAATACACCACCGGTGAAACCATTATGTCCACTGTGCTGAACGGATTGGCGCTTTCATTGGATGAACTTTTCGCCCACGAATGAACGGCAGAATTTAGAGGAGGAATATGCCCGCGGATAAAAAACTGGTGCTGATCGATGGCCATGCCCTGGCTTATCGCGCTTTCCACGCCTTGCCCGAAGATCTGAAAACCTCAAAGGGGGAGCTGACCAACGCGGTCTATGGCTTCACCTCAATGTTGCTGAATGTGCTACGCGACGAACAACCATCCCACATCGCCGTCACTTTCGATAAGGGCCTCACCTTCCGCCACGATATGTATGAGGATTACAAAGCCCATCGCGCCAAAATGCCGGACGATATGCGTGCACAGATGGATCGTGTTCGAGAGGTAGTGGAAGCGCTGGACATACCCATCTTCGAGGTGGAGAAGTATGAGGCCGACGACCTCCTGGGGACACTGGCCCGCCAGGCCGAGGAGCAGGGCGTCGAAGTGCTCATAGTCACCGGCGATATGGATCTGCTGCAACTAGTGGACGAGCACACCCAGGTCCTTACCTCCCGCTGGCGCTTCTCCGACACGGTCGTCTATGACTTGGAGGGGGTGAAGGAACGCTACGACGGCTTGTCACCCAATCGCTTGGTGGAGTACAAGGCCCTGATGGGCGACAAGTCCGACAACATCCCCGGCGTCTATGGCGTGGGGGAGAAAACTGCCACCAAGTTGCTCAAGAAATATGATTCGCTGGAGGATATCTACGCCCACCTGAATGAGATATCGACCCGCTTCCGCAATCGGCTTGAGGAGGGCCAGGAGGAGGCTTTCCTCAGCCGAAAGCTGGCGACCATCGATCGCAACGCACCGGTGCAACTCCAGCTGGACGCCTGCCGCGTGCGCACCTTCGATTATGACCATGTGTTGAAACTTTTCCATGAGTTGGAGTTCCGCTCGCTGATCGAGCGCTTGCCAAAGCCTCAGCAAGCCCAGCCGGCCGGCATGCCACACCAACTAAGCATGTTTGGCGAGAAACCAGCGGCACTGCAGCAAGAATCGTTCGCGGAATACGAGATCGTCGCCGATGAGGAAGCGCTGCGACGATTGGTCACGCGATTGAAGAACGCATCGGCCTTGACCATCGACACTGAGACTACCTCTATCAATCCTATGAAGGCAGAGTTAGTCGGCCTTGCTCTCACCGACGCCGCTAAGCGTGGGTACTACGTCCCAGTCGATGCACCGACCGGTGAACCACAGTTACCGCTGGAGACAGCGTTGGAGATCCTGATCCCCCTGTTAAGTGACCCTGAATTACCCAAGTACGGTCACAACTTCAAATATGACCTGACAGTGCTGGAGCGGAGCGGCGCGAAAGTCGAGGGAGTGGCCTTTGACACTATGCTGGCCGAGTGGCTGATCAACCCCTCCTCCAAAAATTTGGGATTGAAAGATCTGGCCTGGGCGCGACTCAAGGAGTACATGACGCCCATCACCGACCTGATCGGCACGGGCAAAGGCCAATTGACGATGAACCAGATACCGGTCGAGCAAGTGGCCCCCTACGCTTGCTCTGACGTCGATATGACGCACCGCCTGGTTGACGCGCTGACGCCAGAGCTAAAGGAGAGACAGCTCTGGTCGCTCTTTGTGGACATCGAAATGGGACTGATACCGGTGCTATCCGACATGGAGCGGATCGGCGTCGGTTTCGACGTGGAGCAACTGGAACGCATGTCCAAGGAGCTGGCCGCCCGCTTGGGCCAACTGGAGGCCCAGATTCACGAGCTGGTCGGGTATTCTTTCAACGTCAACTCGACCCAGCAACTCTCCAATGCGCTGTTCAAGACGTTGAAGCTGCCCTCCCAGGGCGTGAGGCGCACCAAGACGGGTCATTTCTCGACGGCGGCCGATATATTGGAGCGTTTGCGAGAAAAGCACGATGTAATCAGCCTGATCCTGAAATATCGGGAGCTATCCAAGCTGAAGTCCACGTATGTGGATGCCTTGCCTCAGATGGTCAACCCGCGCACCGGGCGGATGCACACCTCCTACAATCAGACAGGGACGGTGACCGGGCGGGTCAGCTCCAGCGATCCCAACCTACAAAACATCCCCATCCGCACAGAGCTGGGACGCCACGTGCGCTGCGCCTTCGTCGCCGAGCCGGGCTGGAAGCTGCTGGCCGCCGATTACTCTCAGGTCGAGTTGCGCGTGATGGCTCACATCTCCGGCGATGAGGGATTGTTGAGCGCTTTCGCCCGAGGCGAGGACATCCACGCTAGCACCGCCGCTGCTATTATGGACGTGCCACTGGAAGCAGTGACGCCCGATATGCGCCGAGTGGCTAAGGCCGTGAACTTTGGGCTCTCCTATGGGCAGACAGTCTACGGTCTTTCACGGGCGACGGATTTGACCCACGCCGAGGCTGAGGATTTCATCAACACTTACTTCGAGCGTTTCCCGAAGGTGCGGGAATACATCGAGAAAACCAAATCACTCGCGGCGCGGCAGGGATACGTGGAGACACTTTTAGGACGACGGCGTTACTTCCCCGAGCTACAGCCGGGCAGCAATGCCTCCCACCGCGCGAGGCAAGCTGCCGAGCGAATGGCCATCAACGCTCCGATACAAGGAACCGCCGCCGACATTATCAAGATCGCGATGATACGCCTCTGGCGGGTGCTTCGGGAGCACAACTCGCGCTCGCGCATGATCTTACAGGTGCATGATGAGTTGATCGTCGAGGCGCCCGATGAGGAGTTGGACACTGTCGTACCGCTGATGCGTGAGGTTATGGAGGATGCCTTCGAACTTGAGGCCCCTCTTAAAGTAGATTTCAAAGTGGGACAAAATTGGGGCGAGATGGAGAACAGGAGCTGACTTTTCGATCTACACGGTTTTGGTATTGAGAAGCTATAGCGAATAAGCGAGGTAGTTATGAAAAGTAGTGATGAACGCAGTCTTATTCTGATCGTGGACGACGAAGAAGCTATGGCCATGCTACTTGCCGAAAGGCTGAAGTGGATAAGCAATGATTATATAGTCGAGACAGCCAACACAGGTGAGGAAGCGCTAGAAAAGGTCATAGAGAGCTCCTACACTTTGGTCATTGCCGATTACAAAATGCCCGGCCTGAGTGGCCTGGATTTGGCCCAAGCGCTCCAAAAGCTGACACCGGAGACCCAAGTAGTGCTGATGACTGCCTATGCCACCGCTGAAATACGCGAAGCCGTCAACTATATGGGGCTGAGCGGCTATCTCAGTGGGTATCTCGAAAAGCCATTCGCATTGGAGGAAGTTCAGGAAATCGTTGATCGTGCGATAGGGGAAATAAAAACAAGCAGAGCAAAGTCCGAGGAAAATTACCGTATCGAGGAACCCAAACTAGCACCTTCTACCAGCAACCGTGTGCGCGAACGAATGGATCAATTGCTGAACACCGCTGGCGTCTGGTGTGTTCTATTACTCGGCCCCAGCGGATACCCCGTCGAGACCGTAGGAGACACCAGTGAAATCGATGTAGCCGATGTGAGTAAGTTGGCCTCGGCTAATTTCGCCTCCAGCTATCATCAAGGAAAGGATTATAACGTCTACCTTCACAACCTTAACGATAAATTTCTGCTGGCTGTAGTATTCGATGCGACCATCAAGCCCGGCATGGTCCAGTTTTACACCCGACAAGCAGCTTCCGATCTGGTTCCCTGGTTATCACAAAAGTAACAAAGCGTCGCCCTATGTAACTTCGCAAGGGGTCCCAATCGCCTTCCCTGCAATGCCCCATAAAGAGCGAAAGCAAAAACCCCACCACAAGGGCGGGGTACGTAAGGGAGAGGACTGGAACCTGCTCTAGCCCGCTTCCCCGATAGCATCCTCAAAGGTAAGGAGCTTTCAATTGTGATAGTAGCCCCAAGGGGAATCGAACCCCTGTTTCCGGCTTGAGAGGCCGGCGTCCTGGGCCGCTAGACGATGGGGCCACGAACGGGCTATATTTTACCAGCAGTTACTCCTTTTGTCAACCCCTCGTATTCACTCACGTAAAATGTTACCGAAGTGGTATAGTTCACTCAAATGATAA
>CAZANJ010000204.1:0-5762 GCA_964486415.1 uncultured Anaerolineales bacterium | reverse complement strand
CTGGTTCGACGAGGGCACACCCTGGGCCGTGTTCACCGTAGAGGATGTTCGGTATAACGTGGACGTTGATGAGTACATTCGATAATCAAGCCAGTAAGGAAGGGGTTACACAGAGAAACGCTGAGAAGTCTCAGAGGTCCACAGAGAGCTAGGGGAGGAAATAAGATGAGATCGAGAACACGCCTTGCCTTTATCGGGTTGACTTTTTTGATCATCAGCACGCTACTGGTCGGATGCGGCAGCAGCACCCTAAAAATCGGCTGGCGGGAGACCAGCGGCCTCAAGCGAAAACGCGCCAGCTACACCACCTTCGACGGCGTGCAGCGCAAGACGTTCCGCGCCCAGACAGGGCAGGCCATCGAGCTGGCGTGCGACGTCACCGTGGAGAAAGGCACGCTCACCGTCAAGCTCACCGCCCCCGACGGCGATGATCTATGGGAAGAGACCTTCGAGGAGAGCCGCGAGGCATTCTTCCACACGACCGCAACCGAGGATGGGCTCTACATCCTGCGCATCGAGGGCGAGAAGACCGGCGGCGGCTTCGACATTTCGTGGAACGTGAAAGAGTAATCAATCTGGAGGAAACGTCCGATGAACGCAACGACTAAGTCGCGATCCTCAATCACCAATCCCTGGTATTTCTTCGCGCTCGCCCTGGCGCTATCCTGGCTCTTCTGGATACCGCTCGCCCTGATCGGCGAGGACCCGATGCAGTTCCCCTATCTGATCCTGATGATCCTGGGTGGGCTGGGGCCGGCGATGGCCGAGGCCATTCTGATCTTCGTGTGGGGGAGCCAGCGGCAGAAGCGCGACTATGGCCGCCGGGTGCTGGACGTCCGGCGGATCGGCTGGAGGTGGGCGGCCGTCATCTTCCTGATGTTCCCGGCGCTGAATGCCATCGCCACGCTGCTGAGCGTCGCCACCGGCGGGCCACAGCCGACCTTTGAGACCGTCACGCGCCTGCTCGCCAATCCCCTCTCCATCATCCCCTACCTGCTCTTCCTCTTCGTCTTTGGGCCGCTGCCCGAGGAGCTGGGCTGGAGCGGGTACGCCCTCGATGGCCTCCAGGCCAGGCGCAGCGCGCTGACGTCCAGCCTGATCATCGGCCTGATCTGGGCCGTGTGGCACCTGCCGCTCTTCTTTATGCATGGCACGTTCCAGAGCGAGCAGATCGGCTTCGCCACGCCCGCCTTCTGGTGGTATATGCTGCCCACGCTCCCGATCTCCGTGCTGGATACCTGGATCTACAACAACGCCAACCGCAGCACGCTATCCGCCGCCCTCCTGCACTTTATGGTCAACCTCAGCGGTGAGCTTTTCGGATTGTCCCAACACGCCAGGTTCTATCAGGCCGGGCTGATCTTCGTCGTCACAGCCGCCATCATCGCGATCTGGGGGCCGAAGACGCTGACGCGGCAGCCGATGGTGCAAAAGGAAGATCGACTGACCGCCCCGGCGTAATCTCGCACCGTAAGCGAAAACCAAAAGGAGCGAACGGAGAAACCGATGCAATTATCAATTGAAAACGTGAGCAAGCAATACACCAGCGAGGTCTGGGGCCTGCGCGATTTCAGCCTGGAGCTGGAGCCGGGCGTGCTGGGCATGCTGGGGCCGAACGGCGCGGGCAAATCGACCCTGATGACCATCATCGCCACCATCACCCAGCCCACACAGGGACGCGTGCTCTGGAATGGAACCGACATCGCCGAGACGCCAGACGAGATCCGCTCGGTGCTCGGCTACCTGCCACAGGACTTCGGCGTCTACCCCAACCTGAACGCGGTCGAGTTCCTGGAGTATATGGCCGCCATCAAGGGATTGAGCGCCCGGAACGCCCGGCGGCGCATCGAGGAATTGCTCGATCTGGTCAATCTGGGGCCGGAGGTGCGCTATCGCCCCGTCGGCGGCTACTCCGGCGGGATGCGCCAGCGGGTGGGCATCGCGCAGGCCCTGCTGAACGATCCGCAGCTTCTGATCGTGGACGAGCCGACCGCCGGGCTGGACCCGCAGGAGCGCGTGCGCTTCCGCAACCTGCTATCCGACCTGGCCGGCGAGCGGATGGGGAAGCCGTCTATCTCCGTGATTCTCTCCACACACATCGTGACCGACGTGGAGGCCGTGGCGACCGACATCGCCTTGATTGAGAATGGCCGCCTGGTCAGGCACGCCCTCCCGGAGACGCTGCTGCAAAAGGTGGAGGGCAAGGCCTGGGAGGTGGTGGTGCCCAGCGACGAGCTGCCCGCGCTCAAGCAGCGGGCCATCGTCAGCAGCACCGCCCGCCGCAGCGACGGGGTCCACGCCCGCGTCGTCTCCGACCAGAGGCCGAACGATAGCGCCGTCCCGGACGAGCCGACGCTGGAGGATGCCTACCTGTATGTCATCTCTGGAAATGGGAACGGGAGGGCCTGACGATGCAAGGGCTGCGAAAGCTGCGCGTTCTGGCTCAGCTCATCCGCGCAGACTTCCTGGAGCGCACGCGGCGCTACAGCTTCCTCATCACCCTGGGCGTGATGGTCTACCTCGGTTACCTGGCCGTGCCGTCGATAGACTCGAACGCGCTGACCGTCGACCTGGGCAACCTGCGCGGCATCTACAACTCGGCCTGGGTTGGCAGTATGATCGCGCTGTTCAGCTCGATGGTGCTCTCGCTGCCCGGCTTCTACCTGGTCAAGAACGCCATCCGGCGCGACCGAGAGACTGGCGTCGGGCAGATCATCGCCACTACGCCGCTGAGCAAGCCGCTCTACACGCTGGGCAAGGCGGTGAGCAACTTCATCTTCCTGGCCGTGATCATCGGCGTGGTCGCGCTCGCCGCCGGAGGGATGCAGTTCATCCGCGGTGAGTCGATGCGGCTGGACGTATGGAAACTGCTCGCGCCCTTCCTCTTCACCACGCTCCCCACGCTGATGCTGGTGGCCGCCGTGGCCGTGCTCTTCGAGTCGATCTCGTTCCTGCGCGGGGGCTTCGGCAATATCGCCTACTTCGCGCTCTGGACCGCGGCGATTATGATCTCAATGAGCGGCGTCTCCTTCGGCGGTCAGGGCGTGATCGAGGAGCCGATGGCTGAATTTCAGCCAATGACCTCTTCGGCGCCTCCGTCATCGGTGCCAGCATGCACCAGGCCGCCCACGCCGCCTTCCCCGAACGCAACCTGGACCTGGGCATCGGCTACACCATCGTGGAGGGCGAGATTCAGACCTTCCGCTGGCAGGGTGTGACCTGGACCGTCGATGTGCTCCTGGGGCGCCTGCTCTGGGCCAGCGTCGGGCTGGGGATCGCGCTGCTCTCGGCGCTTTTCTTCCACCGCTTCGACCCGGCCCGTGGCGGACGGCGGGCGGCGAATCGCCAGGGGCTGATAGCGCGGGTGCTCTCTCCGCTGCGCTCCATCCAGTGGCCCTCGCTCGACCTCTCGCGCCGCATCTCGATCTTGATCTCAAGGCGAATGCCACCCCTGCCCGCGTTTATGCGCGTGCTGCTGGCCGAGCTGCGCTTGATGTTGAAGGGCTTGCCCTGGTGGTGGTATCTGGGTGCGCTGGGCCTGATCGTGGCCGGGCTGGCGAACGGCGCGGGCCCGCAGGCGCGGCGCGGCTTGCTGGCCGCGGCCTGGATCTGGCCTGTGCTGATCTGGTCGGGGCTGGGCGTGCGCGAGAAGGCGCACCACACCGGGCCGATCATCTTCTCCGCGCCGAAGCCGCTGGGCCGCCAGTTCGCGGCGATGTGGATCGGCGGCCTGCTCGTCACCCTGCTGACCGGCAGCGGCGTTGGCCTGCGCCTGCTGACCGCCGGGGCGTGGGATCACCTGCTGGGCTGGGGCGTGGCCGTATTTTTCATCCCCCCCCTGGCGCTGGCGCTCGGCGTCTGGAGCGGGACGAGCAAGTTTTTCGAGGCGCTCTACGTGGCTGTCTGGTACATCGGCCCCGTCAACGGATTGGCTATCTTCGACTATATGGGCCTGTCGCAGGAGGCGCTGGCCCAGGGCATGCCTTTCGTCTATCTGGGCCTCACGGCGGCGCTGCTGATCGCGGCGCTGATCGGGCGACGGCGGCAGATCAGGGGGTAAAACCAGACCTGACAGGTTTTGCGGTAAACCTGTCAGGTCTTGAAGGGGTGATATAATGAATATGAGCGACTGGACGACCTTGCGACGCACCGCGCTGGGCCTGGCGCTGGCAGCGCTGAGCGCGGCCCTGTTCACGCTGGCCTTCCCGCCCTACGACCTGTGGCCCTTGATCTTCGTCGGGCTGGTGCCCATGCTCGTGGCTCAGCACCGCGTGATGCCGCGCCCGCTCTCCGGGCTGGCCTACGGCGTCGGCGTGGGCGGCTTCTTCTGGGGCTACTTCGGAGATATGTTCCAGGGCGGGCCGTGGTTTATGCGCTGGCTGCCGCTCTTCATCGCGCTCTTCTCGGCCCTGGTCAGCAGCCGCGACCGCGCCTTCCACTGGCGCACGGGCTACCGCTGGTTCGTGCTCCACGGCGCGGCGGTCTGGGTCGGCGTGGAGATGATCCGCGGCTTCGTGCCCATGATCGGCGTCTGGGGCTTCGCGGCCAACGCGCTCTACGCCCAGCCCTGGCTGATCCAGCCGGTGAGCATCTTCGGCATCTACGGCCTCAGCCTGCTGATCCTGCTGGTCAACTACGGACTGGCGCTGGACGCGCTGACCATCTTTGACCACTTCTGGCGCTTCGACGAGGACGTGCAGCCGGTGGATGTGTCTGTGATGAGACGGTGGCTCATCGGCGTGCTCGTCCTTTCGCTCGCCTGGACCGGCTTCTCCGCCTTACGTTTTACGTTTGATGCTCCACGCAACACGCCCTCCATCCGCGTCGCCGCCATCCATCCCGCCTTCAAGATCGAGACCGATGAGGGGCTGGAGCAAATCTACGATCTCACCCGCCAGGCCGCTGACCAAGGGGCTGAACTGATCGTCTGGAACGAGGGGGCATTGCCCTTCGATCCGCAGCAGGCCAACACCGACGAACTGCGCGAGCTGGCGGCCGAGACGGAGGCCCATCTGGTGATCGGCTACAGCGTGGAGACGGAACGGGGTTTGCGCAACGAGGCCACGGTGCTCACGCCCGCGGGTGAGTTCCTGGGGGTTTACGGAAAAGACCATCCCGTGGCCTGGAGCGGCGAGACCAGCCTGACGCGCGGCGCCTACCCGGCCTACAAGACCTCGTTGGGCCCCATCGGCGCCATCATCTGCTACGACCTTGATTTCACCGACACGGCCCGCCAGGTGGTGCGCAACGGCGCCCGCCTGATCGCGGCGCCCTCCTATGATTGGCCCGCCATCGCGCACAAGCATTATAGCCACGTCGTCTTCCGCGCGGTGGAGAATCGCGTGCCGATGGTCAAGGCCGACGTGGGCTTCGATTCGGCTATCATTGACGCGCAAGGACGCATCATTGAGCGCCAGGTCACGCCGGAGCCGGAGCAGGCGGTGCTGGTGGCCGACGTGCCGCTCGGCCCAGCCAACGCGCCCGCCATTCGGCTGGGGGATTGGATCGGCTGGCTGGCGCTGGCGAGCACAGTCGCCTTCATCGCGCTCGATGTGGTCACGGCGCGGAAGGAGGCGGATTGAGGCGATCTGGGAAGCTGGTTCGACGGGGTGGGCTGCGGGCCAAAATCATTGCCTGGTTCCTGATCCCCACGGCCATAATCCTGGGCGCAGTGGGAGGACTGGCCTTCTACGCCTCCCAGCGCGTGACCGAGGACCTGAGCTTCGAGCGCAGCCGGGATCGCACGTGGTTGCTCGCCAACC
>CAZANJ010000203.1:0-5768 GCA_964486415.1 uncultured Anaerolineales bacterium | reverse complement strand
GGGCACAGAGCTGATCGACGAAGCAAAAAACATCGCGAGCCAATCCGGATACCAGCGCCTGGCCGTCATCGCGGCCATCGGCACCCGCCCTTACTATCGAGAACGGGGCTTTGAACTTGATGAACTTTACATGTTCTGGCATGCTGGACAAGGTATGTTATAATCCCTTCTCGATTCAGGTATCGGCGCTTATGAAAATCTTGTAAGTGCCGGTCACCTTAACTCCGGTCTTTTGAGAAGACAGAGAATATTGTCAAATGCTGACCGATTACCGCGTTCGACAAAGAGATCACCTGCTGGAGATCAGCCGCGCCCTCACCGCCCAGCTCGATCTGGATGAGCTTTTGCAAATGGTGCTGGAAGCCGCGACGGAGATGCTCAGTGGGCAAGCGGGGCTGATCGCTCTCCGCGATAATAACGAAGGATTCACCATCCGCGCCAGTTACGGCCTACCTCACGCCCTGGTGCCCCACTTCGAGCCCCTGCTAGCCGACATCCCGGATCAAAAACTGGGCTACGGCGGGCGTAGCCATTTTCACATCCCCGGACTGGCCGAAAAGCTGGGGCAAATCGTGACCGGTCTGGGGCTGCGGCTGCAACAAGTAGTCGCGCTCCCGATGGCCATCAAGCAGGATATGATCGGCGTACTATACGTCTTCCGCGCCTACGGCACCCGCTTCAATGCCAACGATCGCCAGGTCTTAGCCAGCTTCGCCGATCAGGCTGCCATCGCGGTCTACAACGCACAGCTATATGAGCGCATCTCCCAGGAAAAGCAAAGGCTCAACGCGATACTGGAATATAGCGCCGACGGGGTGTTGATCCTCGATCCCGCGCAACGCATCGTCGTCTTCAATCGAGCGCTGGCCCGATTGAGCGGATGGTCGGCCTCCGAAGCGCTAGGGCGCCACCACGACGACATCATCCGCTGGGCACATCTGGAGACGGACAGGGATCTGGAGGATGTCGTCGCGGGAGGGTGGCCGCTTCCCGCAGCTCGGCCCATCTACGTGGAAGGCGATCTACGAAGGAAACAGGGCGGCGCCGTCAGTGTAGGCATCATCTACGCGCCGCTATTCAGCAACGAGGGGCGGCTGGTCAACATCATCGCCAATGTGCGCGACATCACCCGCTTCCGTGAGGCTGATGAGATCAAGGCCACCTTTATCTCCGTCATCTCCCACGAGCTCAAGACACCAGTGGCCCTGATCCAAGGCTACGCCGAAACGTTACTGCGGAAGGATGCCTCCTGGGCACAGGAGACGATTGAGGAAAGCTTGACAGTCATCACCGAGGAGGCTGATCGTCTCACCAAGCTGATCGACGCGCTGCTAGATGCCTCGCGGCTTGAGGCCGGGCGCTTACCCTTGGAGACAGAACCGGTGGCACTGGATGATTTGGCACTGCGCGTGGCCGACCACTTTCGCACCCAAACTCGGATTCACAAGATTGTCGTCAATTTGCCACCCGACCTCCCACATGTCCAGGGAGACCTGGAGCGGTTGAAGCAAGTCCTAAACAATCTGCTCTCCAACGCCATCAAGTATTCCCCCAACGGGGGACGCATCGATATTGGGGGACGCGCCACCGAGGAAGAAGTGATCATCACAGTTACCGACGAAGGAGTCGGTATACCATTTGAAGAACAGCCGCATATTTTCGAACGATTTTTCCGAGGATCAAGGGAATATCAACAACGCACGCCGGGCGCTGGCCTGGGTCTCTACCTGGCACAAGCAATCGTAGAAGCTCACGGTGGACGCATCTGGGTTGAAAGTAACCCCGGCGAAGGCACTACGTTTTCGTTTGCGATTCCGCGTTACATGGAACCGCATTGACACTCACTGAAAAGTCAGGTGCAACCCAATTACATCATTGCGTCGCACCTTAAAATGAAAGGAAATTTATAGAATGGCTCAAAGAATGCTTGCCCGCGTAAACTGCCCCTCTTGCCAAAACCAGTTCCAGACCCCGATAGAGCAAATTTTGGATGTCAGGGAGGATCCCAACGCCAAGATGCGCGTGCTCAACGGCCTGGTCAACTTGGCCGAATGTCCTCACTGTGGAATGCGTGGAGCGCTTGGCCTCCCCTTTCTCTATCACGATCCGGAGAAGGAGCTGGCCCTGATCTACATGCCGATGGAAGCGGGCCGCGACAACGAAGAACGCCAGCGCGCCATCGGACAACTGACCAGCGCAGTTATGGAGAGTCTCCCCCCCGAACAGCGCAAGGGATACTTGCTACAACCCCAAGTCTTCCTCACGATGGAGAATATGACCAAGAAGATTCTTCAGGCGGACGGCGTCACCGAGGAGATGATCGAGGAGCAAAAGTCCAAAGCGGAACTGCTGGAGCGGATGCTCAGCGCCACCTCCGACGATGTACTGGAAGCCATGATCAAGGCCAACGACAACATCATCGACGCCACTTTCTTCTACCTCCTGAACAGAAACCTTGAACTGGCGCAATCCGTGGACCAGGAAGCAGCCGTACAACGGATTTTGAAACTGCGCGAGAAGCTTCTGGAACTGAGCAGCGAGGGCCAAGCCATCCGAGAGCGCAATGATCTGTTGGAGGAGCTAAATGAGGAACCAAGCCGCGATAAGTTGCTAGAATTGCTCATCAAAGCTCCCGATGAACAGGCGCGTGAGGTTCTCATTACCTTCGGACGCAGGCTGATTGATTACCCCTTCTTCCAGCTCCTCACCGAAAAGATCGAAGCGGCCGACGAGGAGGATAAGGAAGATCTGATCGCGATGCGTAGGGAAATCCTGGAAATCAAAGAGCAAATCGACGAAGAGATCCAAGCTGTATATGAAGGCAAGGCGGAATTTTTGCGCGAGGTTCTGCAGAGCCATAATCCCCGCGAGTTACTCCGTAATAACCCCCAGGAAGTCGACGATATTTTCATCAACGTGTTGTTATCCAACATAAAAGCGGCAGAGGAAGCAGGCGCTCAGAAAAACGCTGCGAGGCTGCAAACAGTCTGGAATATGATCATGGAGATGGTAGAAGAATCGTTACCGCCAGAGTTGAGGTTACTCAACCGCTTGATGGCCGCCGAGAATGACGCCAAGATCGAAGAGCTGTTACAGGAAAATCAGGATATCGTGACAGAACGCCTGGTGCATTCCCTGGAAAGAGCGGAGGCTGAGGCACGAAAAGAGGGCCAGGTCCAAACCGCCGATCAAATGGCCCACGTGATGGAGAAAGTGAGACAAGTAGCCGAAGAAGAGGGAGTATACTGAAGTTAATTAGCTCGCGCGCCCGTACCTCAACTGGATAGAGGGGCGGTCTACGAAACCGACTGTTGTGGGTTCAAGTCCCACCGGGCGCGCCTTCAACCCGAGGAAAGAGTTGAGCGATGGATTTGGCAATCCATCGCAAGCGTATATGGGAACAGGGTCATTCCTGCCCCAAGATAGCGAGAGGACACGAGAAATGGGAAGGGGTCAACAAAAATGGTCGACAGACGCCGCATGATCAAGCTGAGCAAATTTATGGCCCTCCTCCTCCGCCATCAACCAGAACGCTTCGCGCTTGAACTGGACGAGGAGGGCTGGGCTTCCCTATCTGAGGTTATGGAAATCGTGCAGGGGCTGCCCAATTTCCGCTGGGCCAATTATGGGGATGTGAAGCACATCGTCGAGGAAGGCAGCGGGGACGGGAAGAGGCGTTTCGAGATAGAAGAAGGCCGCATCCGCGCCCGCTACGGCCACACACTGGATCAGCCCATCCGCTATGAGGCATGCACGCCGCCACCACTGCTCTACCACGGCACATCCCCTGATGCGCTGGGAAGCATCCGGCGCGAGGGGCTCCGCCCCATGCAGCGCCAATACGTTCACCTCTCACCCGACCGAGAGACTGCCACACGAGTAGGAGCCCGCCACACCGAGCGCCCCACAATAATCACCATCCACGCAGCCGAGGCGCACGCCCAAGGCATCACATTTCACCAAGCCGACGCAACGGTCTACCTGACGAAAACGATACCGGCAGACTATCTGGATTTTCCAGATGTCGCCCCATAGTATCACCTAGGGAATTTCTCCGCCCTCAGTTTCCCTCCCGCGCCCAGCCACGATGGGGCCGCCCGCGTCACGGCGATACTTTCCTCGCACCAAGCGGGATAGATAGGAGACCGAAACGCCGAACTGCTCCTCCAACTCCATCAGCGTCACCCCGCCGGCCGAATACATCTTCCGGATGTCCCTGACATCTTGATCCGTCAGTGGAGATTGCCGCTTGGTAATCGGCCCTCCAACGTGCTTCCAGGATTCGCCCCGACACACACTGGCAATGGTCGTCTCCGTGACGCCATACTCTGCGGCCAGGGTCGAAATCCGCTCACCTGCGGCCCGTCGACGGCGTGCATCCAGCACATCCTCATCCGTCAACTTCGAGAGATAGTGATCCTCTCCACAAGGTACGTTCCTCACGATCTCATCGGGTGGAGCGTAGCGCAGATTATCGAGGCGACTATTGCTCGGCACGCCGTCGATGCGACAGAGCACCATCCCCTCGGGCTTCGGCCCCAAGAACGCGAGCGCGACCAGCTCACCAACCCGCTTCACGGCCGTCTTCTCGTCCTTTTGCACCTGGACGATGCGGTAGCCGCGCTTCTGTTGACTGGGCCGCAAGATACGCTGAGGTTCCTTGGCGATGTGCCACCGGCCCTGTGAGCCATCTGGGCCTGAGCCACGGGCGTAATAGCTGCGCACACGACCAAAACTGCTCGCATCATAGCCTTCGTAGCCCGGAACAGGCCGCCACTCCTCCCCCTCAAGGCCGTCAGGATCAAAGAGATCGGGCTCCTCGGATTTCTCCAATTCCACCTCATCTGAGTCCGGCGTCTGGCTCTGGGAATTATTAGAAAAGTTATCAGGATTCATTCGCTCAGCCTCCATCAAATCGGGTAATCTCTGGAAATCCTCCTCCAGAGCTTGCTTCCAGGAAGTGCGCCGCAAAGCGGCAGCCGGGTGAAACACAGGATAAACTAACAAACCATCGACGCGCTGTGGCTGACCATGCAGGTCCGATATGCGTCCAGAGACAAACTGGGAGGTAGCAAACCGGCCCAGCGTGACTATCAGCTTCGGCTGAATGGCCGCCAATTGTTGATCCAGAAAGGGGCGGCAAGCGGCGATCTCGCTCTTGTGTGGGGACCGGTTATCTGGGGGGCGACATTTGACGACATTGGTGATAAAGACATCCTCGCGCTTCAAGTCTATGGTGTCTAACATTTTGTCGAGCAGGCCCCCAGCACGCCCGACGAAAGGACGCCCAAATTCATCCTCCTGTGCACCTGGCGCCTCGCCGATGAAGACAACTTGAGCGTCCTGAGGACCCTCTCCGGGCACCGCCTGTGCACGGCTTTCACACAAATTACATTCTGTACACCGTCGTACATCTACAGCTATACTTTCCAAGCTCTCCATGAGAACCTCCACTTAACCACAGTATCACCACAAAACCCGTAGCAACAACTTCCATCGGCTCGGCGCCTGAAGTAGCCGCTACGATACCATCAAAATCCAATTCTAAACCAATCAGTGCCGGTGATGACAGAGCAGGTAAGCATCAAGAAAATAAGAAGCAAGATGATACCACATCCGCAACCGGTACAAGAAATACCTCTCCCAAATCCAAAGCGATCCTGAAGCCAATCAAAAAGCCAGTTGAGCATCAGCAGCTTGAGCAAACCGGATAAACATCCTGGTCTATCGTTCATCCCCCCTCCTTAGAGATTTGGAAATAAATAACC
>CAZANJ010000202.1:4108-5785 GCA_964486415.1 uncultured Anaerolineales bacterium | reverse complement strand
CACCCGCAGGCCATCCCGGAGCACGATCAGATCCAGCGCCCCGCACTCGATGCGCTGGGGCTCGTTGATGGCCTGCACATCACTGCCCAGCGCCTCAAGCAGCACCTCCAGCGTCGAGCGGTGAGATTGCTCGGTGGCATCGCCAGTGTCGTATGTGGATTGGATTTTCTGCAAGTAGTCTTTGATTCGTCGCGTATCTGTCTAATCAAAGCTACTGCATCAATGGTTTGTGTGTCCATACAACGTCACCTCACGCAGACTATAGATAGGCAATGCTGGCTCTACTCAGATTAGTGGGGTGCTCAAAGCGGCAAGCAACAGGAGGTTGCACGCCGTCCGCGTCCCATACCTGGGATTTAAGATCGCTCTGGCCCATAGACGGGGACGTCACGTCCCCTTAGAGCGGGTTTGGGATGTTTACCCCACAAATTTGAGGAGAGCCGCAATGCTCTGTATCCATATTTCAGATGCACTGAATTAAACTGACGAATCTTGTCGAACCGAACAATGTGCCTAAAGTTCCAACTGACCTAGACATCGGCTTCGGGTATCTTCTCAATATTCCGGGGCGCTCGCGGCGGGTTTGTAACCCGCCGCTTCTGTTGCCCGGTTACAAACCCGGCAAGAGCAAGGTGGCCACAAGTTATTGAGAAGATACGGCTTCGGCTACTGTGGCAACGGCAATGCGCAAACCGTCGTCGTAAAACTTGGGCGTCAAGATATTGCACCTTTGATATTCATAGGCCAATTCCAGGGCGCTTTCGCTGACCTCAAGAACGTTTGCTCCCAGCGCTACCAATTCGACATAAACAACCTGCACAGATTCCGGTGCGTCTGCGCTTCTGCAGCCGTCACTTCAGACAGCAAGGGATTAAATACTCCATTGCGAAAATCTTGGATCAAGCCGTTGGACCATTCAGCAAATTCAAGATCAAAGCATCCACCAGGAACTGACGTATCCACACAAACACGCTGTTTTTCATACCTCAAGTACTCCACATTAACAAAGCATCTAACGGGTGGAGCCAAGCTGCGCGGCGGCTTTGCCTGAGACCCTCCAACAACCACCTCCGCCTCTCCCCAGCCGCCCAGATACAACCGCTGCAACGATTTGTTGGGCGGCCAACTATTGAAAAAGCGGCCAGGAGATACCCAAGCCGCCCAACAGTGATTAGATTGAATTTCGTCCAACTAATATACCTATTGGCATCTTAGTTGGAGCCTTGCACATCCGATAAAATAAGAAGCCCACTCATCAATGTCTCTATCGGGACGGCCCGTATCCGCTCGCGACAGCGCCGAGGCTTTCAACACTCATTGTATCATAGCCCTCCAGCCGTGACAAATAACGTACCACCATCAATAAAGATGGCCCCCAATCTTTCGATTGGAGGCCATCCCTACTCACGTCTCGATCTCTTCCTCTCGCCACCTCCTCAAGCTTCGTCCTGCCGGGTTCTGCATCGACCACAAGCGAGGCCTCGCTCGCCAGTTCGAACAACACCCTGAACTCGACCTTCGGCTCCACGCTCACCACCGGCCCATCCTCGCTGTCCAGGTAGACCGCCTCCAGGAGCGTGTGTACGATCTGCTTCTCCTCCTCCAGCGTCGCCTCACCCCAGATCAGGCCGATGTCCTCCAGCAATCGCGCCGCCTCCTCCAGATCCGGCATCTCCG
>CAZANJ010000202.1:0-4008 GCA_964486415.1 uncultured Anaerolineales bacterium | reverse complement strand
GAAGTAGTGCCGGATATGACGGCCGAAACAGCCATCGAGACGGTCCGAGCGGCTTGGCAAAAGTTCGGTCTGCCGGCTGAGATCGTCAGCGATAACGGACGGGCTTTCACCAGCGTGTGCGAGGACACCCCGACCAACTTCGGTAGTGTTACAGCGCAAGGGCATCCGCCACTGCCTGATCACTCCCTACTATCCAGAAGGCAACGGCAAAGCGGAGGCATTCGTAAAGATATTGAAGCGCGAGTGCCTCAAGCGTCCCTTTGCCACCTTGGAAAAGTTGAAGCAGGCTGTAGCCGAGTTCGTCACCTACTACAACCACTTCCGCCTGCACGGCAGCCTGGGCTATCAGCCCCCTGTGAGCCGCTACCTGGGCATCAAGAGCATCGAAAACCACGGGCGGGCTAGCATCCCGAACTTGCCGAAGGAACTGGTGAATGAGAGTTTCCGCCTTCTCAGCCGGTGATGGTGTCGCCCGTCAACGTACTGACGGTCAAGCGGCGGTTCGCGCTGGTACCAGCTGGTTGTTAAAGATCTGTTGGAATTACACCCAGACACCGATGAAGAAACAGAAAAACAAACACCACCACATACTAGATTTCGCCACAGACAAACAGCGTAAAACATGTTATAATCCCTTACTGGTAAACTCTGCAAGAAGTGACTTAGATTGCTCACTGCTCTATTCAAGGAAGGGAAGTAATGGAAGAAAGAACACCACAGATGTACAGAATGGAAGAAGAGATCGATCTGCGTGCTTATGTCGAAGTGCTGATCCGCCGCTGGTGGTGGATCGCGGGCTGCGCTCTGATCGCGGCGGCGACCGCCTTCATCGTCAGTCTGCGGCTGCCGCCCACCTACGAGGCATCGGCGTTAGTGATGATCACCGAGCCGCGTTACCAGATGCAGTTCGAGCCTCGCTTCGAATCGGTAGAACAATGGTCCCCAGCTTACAAGGCTTTCCCGGCCTTGGCCACCTCCGACGACTTATTACAACGCGTCGTCGAGAGCTACACCCCCACGCCCCAGTCTGGAATTGAGGAATGGAAACTGCAGACACTTTCGGGAATGGTCGAGGCCACATCCGAAGGAGATCCTAGTCTGGTGATGCTCAAAGTAAATTGCCCCTGCCCAGAGGATGCCGCCGGGATCGCTAACGCCTGGGCCAGCGTGATGGTGCAGCACGGCAACGCCATCTACAGCGGGGGTTCGAAGGACGTCGATTTCTTCGAGACGCAAACGGCTCAAGCCAAGAATACGTTGGAGGAGGCCGAGCAAGCGCTGATCGACTTCCAGGCCAGCAACCGGACCAACATCATCAGCGCCACTTTGAACTCCCGCCTTCAGAGCCAGACCGACTATCTGGCTGACCAGCGAGCCATCGACTACATCATTCAGGATGTCGAGGGGCTGCGCAATCAACTGAGCCGACGGTCGGGCACTCAATCTCCCTCCTTAGCCGATGAATTGACCTTACTCCTATTACAAGTCAAGGCTTTCAATGCCCAAGTTTCCACGCCGATCCAGGTGCAGTTGGACAGCGCGAAGTCGCTCTCCGAGAAGACGTTGTTCCAGCAAATCGCCTTCCTGGACGATCTTGTCGAGACGTTAGAGAGCAAGTCGAGCGAGATTGAGAAGCGGCTGGTGGAGTTGGAACCTCAAATCCTGAGCCTACAGCAACGCCTCCAGGAGATTCAAACGAAGGAGGATCGCTTGATCCGGGCACGAAATCTGGCCCAAGAGACCTACACAACTCTGGCACGCAAGCTAGAGGAGGCGCGTATCAGCGCTCAGGAGGAAAGCGGCCTCCAGGTGGGCAGCCACGCCGCCGTGCCAGAGAAGCCAACTGGCCCGCGCAAAGAGATGAACACGGCCCTGGCCGGCGCGGTGGGTCTGATGCTGGGCGTCTTCGCTGCCTTCGCCTGGGAGTGGTGGCAGGGGGAGGATATAGAGGGCCGTGATATGAACTGCTGAGGTACCCTTTACAGATCAATGCATTGTGTTATCATTGGCGATAGTGCTGGCAATCCAAGCAGGGATATTAGCAACAGATTTCACGGATTACACAGATTGGAGAAGGAAAACCAGTAAAAATCTGTCCCTCTGTGGTTACCCGTTTGGCTCCGAATCCACCAGGCTAGTAATTTTTCGGCGCTAACTGTTGGTCAAACCGAGAATGCAAACCAAACTTAGCAAATTCTGCGATAAGCTGATCGAGGCTGGCTGGCTAGGGGCGGTCATAATCACCCCTCTCTATTTCAACATCTACACCCAGCGAGTCTTCGCTATCGGCAAGGCCCACCTGCTACGTTCCATCGCCTTGCTGATAACTATGGCGTGGGTGATAAGCGCGGCTGAAGAATTGAAGGGCAAATCGGAGCAAAGTAAGGCTCTGAACCCAATCCAACGGATAGCGAGCTTCCTGAGACAGCCCCTGATCCTACCCATCCTGGCATTCGCAGTCGTGTCCTTGGTCGCCTCCCTCGCCTCCGTCTGGCCTCTAGCGAGCTTCCGAGGATCTTACCGCCGGGCACAGGGCTTTTACACCACCTTCGCCTATCTGGTGCTCTTCCTGTCTATGGTGCGGACGCTGCGCACGCAAAGACAGGTTGAACGTTTGATCACCGTAATCGTCTTGACCAGCTTCCCGGTCTCCCTCTATGCCTTTGTTCAGCATTACGGCCTTGACCCCATCCCCTGGAGCGCAGACGTCAAGGGGCGCGTGACCTCAACTCTGGGCAACGCGATCTCGATCAGCGCCTACCTCATCATGGTCGTACCCCTGACGATAAGACAGTTCGTCGCCTCGCTCTCTAGGCTCCGGGGCCAAAATAAGAAGCCCCCCTTATCCCTTTTCTCGGCTGGGCTATACTTTCTCGTCCTGTTCACACAGCTGTCCGCTATAATTTTCTCCCAAAGTCGCGGGCCGTTCCTGGGCCTCATCGGAGGACTTTTCTTCATGTTTCTGATCTGGATGATCAGCGAGGGTCGGGGAGCGATCGGGTTAGCGGCAGTCAACTTGGTAGTCATCTTGGGTCTGTTTTTGATCGTCCTCAATCTCCCCAACACCCCCCTGGTCGCGCTCGAGAAGGTGCCCTACGTGGGACGATTGAGCACGATTGGGGAAACCTTGAGCAGCGGCGGGCGCCCCTTTATGTGGGAAGGCACCATCGATATGATCCAAGATGATCCCGGACGAGCGATAATCGGGTATGGGCCGGAGACCATGTTTGTCGCTTATCAGCCTTACATGCCCTCGGAATTAGCCGAGATAGGGGGCGCTTTCATGAACCCCGATCGCGCCCACAATGATATGCTGGACGCTTTGCTTACCACCGGCCTCGTCGGCGTGACAGTCTATCTGCTCCTGTTCGGCACAATCTTCTACTACAGCCTGAAGTGGATGGGATTGATCACAACTGCGCGAGAGCGAAACTCCTTTATAGCACTCTCGGCGGCGGGCGGATTGGTGGGGGCTGGATCTCTGTGGTATCTGACCGGTACTCCGAAATTCGTCGGTTTAGGCGTGCCAGGGGGCATGCTGTTTGGCCTCACGGCTTATCTTGTCCTGTATGTCGTCCGCCATCGGGGGGAGGATCCGGCCTATGAAACTCCTCCGCTGCTATTGATCGCGCTATTTTCCGCCCTTGCGGCCCATTTCATAGAGATTCAATCTGGAATTCCCATCACGCCCACGCGCACTGCCTTCTGGAGCTACGCGGCGCTGACTTTCGTCATCGGCCTTTCCCTGCAGGGCGTGCGCCCGCTGGCTCCCTTGGAAGTCGAGTCGGCGTTGAGCAAAGACAGTAAGAAGCGACGGAGCCGACATCGGAAGGCCGATCGCGGGATCCGCCTCAACGAGTTAATCCACCCACACGCTCTGGCGCAATCATTGCTGGTGGGCCTGATCCTGACCGTTATGGGTTTCAGCCTCATCAATCTCGAGATCAAGGCCTTGCTCGTGGAATTTATGGCGTTGATCTGGCTTTTCGCTGGCCTCTTAGTGATCTT
>CAZANJ010000201.1:0-5793 GCA_964486415.1 uncultured Anaerolineales bacterium | reverse complement strand
ACTAGTGCGCAACTCGCGCCGCTTCGTTTGCTTCCCAATTCGCTATTCATCATTCACCATTCATCATTCGCAAAAGTTGGGTCGCCGCCCGCTCCCAGGTGAACTGCGCCGCCTGGGCATAACCACGCGCGACCATCTCCTCTCGCAGGGTTTTATCCTCCAGGACGCGGGCCATAGCCTCGCTCAGCGCGTCGACGTCGAGCGGATCCACCAGCAGCCCGGCCTCACCCGCCACCTCCGGCAACGATGACTTGCTCGAACAGACGACGGGCGTACCACAGGCCATCGCCTCCAGCACCGGCAGGCCGAATCCCTCGTACAGGGACGGGAAGGCGAACAATGCCGCGTTGCGGTAGAGGGCGGGCAGATCGGCGTCATCCACGAAGCCAATCAAGCGCACGCTCTCATGTCTCTCCGCCTCGGCGAAAATCTCCTCGTAGAGCCAACCCTTACCCCCGGCGATGACGAGCTGCAAATCGAAAACAGATTGGTTCAATCTCACAGATTGAACCAATCTTTCATCCCGTAGGCGGGCAAAGGCGCGGATCAGCCGCACGAAGTTTTTACGCGGCTGGAGCGTGCCGACGCTGAGGACATAGGGCCGCGCACCGATCCCGTACCGCTCGCGCAAATGTACGAGCTCCTCCGTCTCCGGCCGGGGAGAGAAGCGGGAATCGACGCCGCTGTAGAGCACCTCCACTTTTTCGGGCGGCACGCCGAAGAGCGTGATCAAATCGGATCGCGTGTGAGCCGAATCGGCCAGCACCCAGTCGCTGCGCTCGATGGAGCGCGGCACAACGCGCCCCAGATAGCGGCGCAACGGGGAAACGAAAGCCTCGGGATGGCGCATAAATGAGAGATCATGAACGGTCAGCATGGTGCGCGTGGCGCGAAGCACCGGCGGCAGCACGAAATCGGGCGAGTAGAAAATATCGAGCGGGCCGGTGAAGAGCTCGACCGGGATGGGCAAGCGCAAGCGGTGCCAGAGGCGGGCCAGCCAATCATCGCTGAGGGGCAGAGTGCGAATGGAAAATTGCGAATTGCGGATTGCGGATTGCGGATTGCGGATTGCGGATTGCAGGCTCTCGCGCGGCAGGCCACCGGTGGCGGCGAAGAGGGTGTAATGATGCGGGCTCTCCAGCGCCAGGAGCGCGCTCACCATCTCGCGGGTGTAGCGCCCGATGCCGGCCCGTTGACGGACGGCGGATGTGTAGTCTATGCCGATGCGCATTGGGAGTTCACTCGATGTGGCTGAAGGTCCATAGCCGGTTGACGAAGAAGTTCCAGAACAGCACCACGGCGGTGGCGATGATCTTGGCGCTGTTGTAGGCGAAGTCGAAGTGGGCCATGTGGATGATCGCGGCCAACGCTCCAGCAGGGCCGGCCAGCAGGCCGGCCTCACCCAGGAGCCAACGGTCGGAGCTGTAGAAGATGGCGGTGTTGATCGCCAGCCCGGCCACGTTCACGAGGACGAACTGGATGAACTGCTTGGTCAGTGGCTCTCCGCGCGTCTCCGGATAAACCCATAATCGATTCCAGATGAAGTTGCTGATGACGGCGGCGGTGAAGGAGCAGGTGTTAGCCAGCACCTTGGGGAAACCGGCCAACTGCACCAGCAGGTTGAGCGTGCCGAAGTCGATCACGGCCCCGATCAGGCCGACGACGGAGAACTTGAGAAACCGCCCGATCTCCTTGCGGTTGGCTTGCGCCTTGTCGATGAGACGGGCGGGTAAGGTCGAGGTTTTTTCCATAGCTCCGTAATTATAAACTGGACTGGGTGTGAGAGCAAGAGCGCACCAGCCAGGCCAATATCCCCAGCAGCACACCGAAATGCAAATGGACGTTGTTGACGTAAAGGTTGTCGAGGAGATGATGGACGCTGAGATGGGTCCAGGTGCCCAGCAGCCCGATGGCGATCCCACGCGGGAAGCCGCGTGCGCGGCGAATCACGCGCCAGGTTTGCCAGAAAATCACGGCCCAAAGAGCTAGATAAGCCGTTAGCCCGACGAGGCCGATCTCGGCGAGAAGGTTCAGGTAGTAATTGTGGGCGTGACCCAGCGCGGTGGGCCAATTGATGAGCGCGAAAATTGGGTAGTTAGGCTCATAACAGCCGAAGCCAACGCCGGTCCAGAAATTGTAGCGGAACATCGACAGAGCCGTTTGCCAATGGGCCAGGCGCTCGATGACGGCGTAGTTGGAATCGTTGATGGGCACGCCGCGCACATCCTCCAGGAGGCCCAGCTTATCCGTGCGCAAGTCCTGGATGAAACCGGTCAAGCGAGCCGTGATGGACGCGGGCAAGAAGCCGCTGGCATAGATTCCGCCCGCGCCAGCGATGAGGGCAACCACCAACAAGATGCGCCATCCCGCCTTGCGCGGCAGGGCAAAGGCCATCGCCAGAAGCGCAGCGCCGAATCCCAGCCACGCCCCACGGCTCCAGGACATGCCCAAAGCGGCGAGCATCGCGAGCGCGGCGGCGGCGGCGGCGTAAACAGAAGATTGGTTCAATCTCATAGATTGAACCAATCTGGTCACCGCGCCCCATAAAGTTCCCAGGGCCAAGGGCAGCATCAGGCCCAGGAAGCCCGCGTAGGGGTTGGGCTGCTCGAACGTCCCGTAGGCGCGATAGAAATCGCCACCCAAGGCTGACGCTATGGCGAAGTGCTCCGGCCCCTCGCCGCGCAGCCCGAATTGCCAGATCCCCACACAGGCCTGGAACAGCCCGCTCAGCAACAAAGCTCCCACCGCCCAGGAGAGCTTTACAGAGCGGGAATCCATTTCCGTCCCCAGGTGATCGCTGACGAAAATCAGGAGCAGAACGACCTGCGCCCACTTGAGCAACTCCGGAGCGCCGTAGGCGAGCAACCCGACGGCGTCCCAGAGGGAAAGCAGCGCAAGGCCGAAGAATGCCAGCAGCGGCAGGAGCAGAGGGGAACGCGGAAGGCGCACCTCTCGGCGGGCCAAGCCCTGCGCCAACCAACTAGCCAGCGCCAGGGCGATGAAGACGTGGGCGATCTGGGCCGGCACTTGGCCCACCTCGGCGCTCAGGTAGGCCTTCAGTGGGCCGAGGAAGAGTGCCGCCGCCAGCCCGATCAGCGGCTCGATCAGTGCGCCTATTACGATGGCGCTTCCTCCGACGAGCAATAGCCCTTCCAGCGGGGAGAGGCGAATCAGCAACAGGCCGACGAGGAGGGCCAAGGTCAACATCAGCGCCCCGGTTCTGACGTGGGGTGCCAGCAGATTGCCAAGCGGCCCACTCGAAATGGACATAAGCCTAGATTCGATCATATCGGCAACGGGCCAGCCCGCCCTGACCAACGCCTATCCTCGCAGCACGGCCCCAAGCTCTCGCTCCAGATGCCGCACGATCGCCGCGCGCAACTCCGCCACCTCGTCATCGGTCAGCGTGCGATCATCGGCCTGGTAGGTGAGGCGATAGGCCAGGCTCTTCTTGCCCGCGCCCACTTGTTCGCCTCGGTAGACGTCGAAAAGCGCGACGGATTTCAAAAGCGGCGCGCCGGTCCGTAAGATAAGATCGCGCACGCGCACCGCCGGAATGTCCTCAGACACGACGATTGCCAGATCCTCGTAAACGGGCGGATGGGCCGAAATCGGCGCCATCTCCTGCGCTTGGCCCCAGGAGGCGAGCAGCGCGTCCAGGTCCAACTCCAGGGCGCAGACGGGCTGCTCCGGCAACCCGAAGGCCTCGCGCACCAGCGGATGGAGTTCGCCCATCACACCCACCGCCTCGCCGTTCACGCTCAGCTCGGCGCACCGTCCGGGGTGGAAGGTCGGGCGCTTATGTCTCTGGAATGATCCATCGAGCCCCAAGCGGGCCAGCAGCGTCTCCACAACGCCCTTGAGATCGTAAAAATCGACCGTGGAGCGATCCTGTCCCTCCAGCCACGAGCGTTCCTCGCGCGGTCCGGTCATCATGATGCCTAAACGACGTGGCTCTTCTGGCAGAATCTGGGACCGTGACTGATCCTCCTTGGGCAAGAAGACCTGTCCGACCTCGAAGATGGAAACGCGATCCAGGAAGCGCAGGTTCTGGCGCACAGTGTGGAGTAGCGAGGGCAACAATGTCTGCCGCAGGGTGTCCACCTCAGCCGAGAGTGGATTTATCACGTGCAGGTAATCTTCGGGGTCCGTAGACGCACCACCCGGGGTCAGCTTGGCCTCATCCTCCAGGTTGACGAGTGAATAGGTGATCACCTCGTCCAGCCCACAGCCGGTCAGCAGATCGCGCACCTTCTCCGCGCCTTCCAGGCGGCGATTGAGGCGCTGCGGCGGGAGCTCGTCGCGCATCACGGTTCTTGGGAAACGGTCATAGCCCCAGATGCGCCCCACTTCCTCGACCAGATCGATGGAACGGGTCACGTCGCACCGGTGGGATGGAACGACGACTTGGTATATTGGTAGGTTGGTAGATTGGTCAGTCGCCGGTTCCACCTGGAACTCCAAGGACTCCAGGATGCGGATGATTTCATCGGCGGGTATCTCAACACCCAAAATGCGCTCGGCGTGGGAGGGATCGAAATCCACCACAGTCTGCGGCTCTTGACCGGGGTAAAGGTCGCCCATCACGGGCGCGACTTTCCCGCCGGCGAGCTCGGCCATCAGGTAGGCCGCCCGCGCCGCCGCCTTCACGGTCAGTTCCGGGTCCACCTGGCGCCCGAAGCGCTGGCCCGACTCGGTGGTCAGCCCCAGCTTGCGGGATGTGCGCCGCACGTTGAGGAAATTGAAGTTGGCCGCCTCCAGCAGGACATCGGTTGTATCGTCGGTGACCTCGCTCTCCTGACCGCCCATCACGCCGGCCACAGCCACTGGGCCGCCGCCATCGGTGATGAGCAACATCTCGTCGTCGAAGGTGCGCAGCACATCGTCGAGCGTCTTCATCTGCTCGCCATCCTCGGCGCGGCGCACGATAATGGTCGGTGTCTCTTCGCCCGGTCGCGCTCGCAGGATGTGGTAATCGAAGGCGTGGAGCGGCTGGCCCAGCTCGAGCATCACGTAGTTGGTGATGTCCACGATGTTGTTGATCGGGCGCACCCCAGCGCGTCGCAGCCGCTGCTGCATCCAGAAGGGCGACGGCTTGATCGTCACTCCGGTGATGAAGGTGCCTGAGTAGCGTGGACACAGATCGGGGTCGGCAATCTCCAGATCGATGAAATCGGGATCGGGCGCCAGCTCCACCGCATGGTGCTCCAATTCCTCCAATGCGCCACGGTCGAGCGACTGGCCGAGCAGGGCCGCAGCCTCACGCGCGACGCCGATGACTGAGTTCAGATGGGCGAATGGCCCCTTGATGTCGAACTCCAGCACCGCGTCGCCCATATACTCGGCCAGCGGCTGGCCCAGCGGGGCGTCGTCGGGCAGATAGATGATGTCCACCTGTTCCTCGGAAAGGCCCAGCTCCTTCTCCGAGCAGACCATCGCGCGGGAGGAGACGCCCCGGATTTTGACCTGGCGCAGCGTCATCAAGCTTTGCCCCTCGGCGTGACCGTCGTAGAGCCGGGAGCCCTCCATCGCGAAGGCGACCTTGAGGTGCAGGTCGCTCTCGCCCTGACGCTCCAGCAGGCTGGGGGCGCCGGTGACGACGACCTCAGCTTCCGGCCCGCCGTACTCCACCTCGACCAGGACTAGACGGTCGGCGTTGGGATGTGAGCGCACGGCGCGCACTTCCCCGACGACGATTTTGTCGGGGTCCCAGGGCAGATCGGCCTGTGGCAGGCCGATGTATTCGATGGTCTCCACCTCCAGGCCGGCCAGCGTGAGGCGCTCGGCCAGCTC
>CAZANJ010000200.1:2694-5818 GCA_964486415.1 uncultured Anaerolineales bacterium | reverse complement strand
CTACGAACGAGCGCTCCTGATTTTTGAGAAGATACAAAAGCTGCATAACTTGGGTTGACATCGCGCCTAATTATGTTATGATTGCCGCCAACATAATCGAATATCACACGCGATAAGTTCACTCTTATCAAGAGAGGTGGAGGGACCGGCCCGATGAAGCCTCGGCAACCACCATTTGCGAGCGACATCGCTCGTAAAGGGCAGGTGCCAATTCCGGCAGACCCCCGGCGGGATCTGAAAGATGAGCGTGCGGATAGCCTCTTCAAACCTTACCCGCTGGAGAGGCTTTTTGTTTGGCCCTCGATTAGCCTCCTTTCCTCTCTGATAAGCCAAGTCAACCACTCAGCCTGCTCCAGCCGGGCTTCGGCGTGAGCTCAGCCGAACGGTTTGTAACCCGGCGACCGAAGTTGAGCAGATACTGAATCTGGTGAACAATGAGAGGAGACACCATGTCCAATGTCTCGACCCTGACCGTCCACGCCGGCGAGGAGCGGCGCAAGCCCTACCACGCGCTGACCACGCCCATCGTTCAGACCTCGACCTACACCTTCGAGGATACCGCGTCGATCCTGCGCTTCGTGGAGCGCAAGGACGCCGGCGAGCCGACCGACCGGGAGGAGTACGGGCGCTACGGTAATCCCACCCAGCACGCCGCTGAGCGCAAGATCGCCGCGCTGGAGGGCGGGGAGCGCTGCCTGCTCTTCGCCAGCGGGATGAACGCCATCACCACCACGCTGCTGACGCTGCTATCCAGCGGTGATCACATGATCGTGGTCAACGGCTGCTACAGCCGCACCCAGCAGTTCACCCGCGAGTACCTGCCCCGCTGGGGTGTCGAGGCGACTTTTGTGCCCATCGACGATCCCGAAGCGCTGGACGACGCCATCCGCCCCAACACGCGCGTCATCATGTCGGAGACGCCGACCAACCCCTACCTGCGCGTGATGGACCTGGCGGCGATGACCGAGATCGCCCGCCAGCACGAGATCACCACCATCATCGACAGCACCTTCGCCACGCCCATCAACCTTCGCCCGCTGGAGCATGGCCTCGATCTGGTGATCCACAGCGCGACCAAGTACCTGGGCGGCCACAACGACCTGCTGGCCGGGGCCGTGATCGGTTCCCGCGAGCTCGTGGCGCAGATTGAGGACGCGCAAGGCGTGCTGGGCGGCGTCGGTAGCCCACACGATGCCTACCTGTTGATCCGTGGCCTCAAGACGCTCGACCTGCGCGTCCGCCGCCAGAACGAAAACGGTCAGCGCGTGGCCGAGTTCCTGGCGGACCACCCGGCCATTGAGCGCGTCTACTACCCAGGGCTTCCCAGCCACCCTGATCACGCCATGGCCCGGCGGCAGATGACGGGCTTCGGCGGTGTGGTCAGCTTCGACATCGACGGCGATCTGGAGCGGACGGGCCGCTTCGTCGACCGCCTGCGCTTGCCCTACATCGGGCCGACGCTGGGCGGCGTGGAGAGCGTCGTGCGCCAGCAGGCCATCTTCGCCTCCCCCGATCAGGCGGAGCGGCGCAAGCTGGGCGTCGCCGACAACCTGGTGCGCTACGCGCTGGGCATCGAGGACGCCGACGACATCATCGCCGATCTGGATCAGGCGCTGGCCGGGATATAGGGGGCTGAAATGAGGATGATCGTCCACAAATTCGGAGGCACCTCGGTGGGGAACGCGGACCGCTTCGGCGCCGTCGCGGAGATCGTGCTGAGCCATCACGGGACGTCGGCCGACGCCATCAACGCGGAGACGCCGGCCGGCGTGGTCGTCGTCTCGGCGATGAGCGGCGTGACCGATCAGCTGATGAGCGGGGCGCGGGCCGCCGCCGAGGGGCGAGACACCGTCTATCGCCAGATCAAGGCCGACTTGCTGAGCCGTCACCTGGACGTGGTCGAGACGCTGCTGGAGGATAGCCGTGAGCGGCTGAAGGTCGGCGGGCTGATCGAGGACCGATTGCACGACCTGGAGCGGCTCTATCGCAGCATCGCCGTGCTGGGCGAGCTGACCGCCCGCGGGCGCGACGTGGTGGCCTCGTTCGGCGAGCAGCTCTCGGTCAACATCCTGGCTGCTGTGCTGCGGGAGCGAGGCGTGCGTGCCCGGGCCTTCAGCTCCACCGAGTTAATCGTCACCAACGACCAGTTCGGCGCGGCGACGCCCCTGATCGAGTCGACGCGGCAGCAGCTGCAGCAGCGGATCAGGCCGCTGATCGAGCGCGGCGTGCTGCCCGTCATCACCGGTTACATCGGCGCCACCGAGGAGGGCGTGCCCACCACGCTGGGACGCGGAGGCAGCGACTTCTCGGCCGCACTGATCGGCGCTGGGCTCGACGCCGACGAGGTCTGGATCTGGAGCGACGTCGACGGCATCCTGACCGCCGATCCCAACCTCGTGCCGCAGGCCCGCACGCTGACCGAGCTCTCCTACACCGAGGCCGCCGATCTGGCCTACGTCGGCGCCGAGGTGCTCCACCCCAAGACCATCCGCCCGGTGATCCGGTCCACGATCCCGCTGCGCATCGTCAACAGCTTCAACCCCGCGCATCCGGGCACGTTGATCGTCGAGGCGCCCGGCACCGACCGCGAGGTGTTACCGGCCATCATCTCCACCACGGGCCTGAGTATGATCGCCGTGGGCAGCGAGGACGATTCGTGGACGCTCCAGATGGCCGCGCGAGTCCTCCAGCGGCTCAGCGAGGGCGGGCTGGCGGTGCTGATGTTCTCGCAGTCGCTGTCCGAGCACAACCTGAACCTGGTGGTGGGGGAGAAGGATCAGGATCACTGCCTGCGCATCCTCCGCCGCGAGTTCAAGAACGGTCACCGGGACGACGTCTTCCGCCTGGGCGTCAAGGAGAAGGTGGCGACGATCTCGGTGGTTGGCATGCCCGGCTGGAACGGGCGCCGGAACGGCATCGTCTCCCACGCTTTCGCCGCGCTGGGCGAGCACAACACGCGCGTCATCGCCGTGGCCCAGGCCGCCACGGAGCACAGTGTCTCCTTCTGCATCCCGGAGGGCCAGTTGGCGGATGCGGTCCGTTTCCTGCATCGCGAGTTGGGGCTGGAGGACGGGGAACGTAAAACGTGATGTAGGGCAGGTTTCCATACCTGCCGAGATTTTGC
>CAZANJ010000200.1:0-2594 GCA_964486415.1 uncultured Anaerolineales bacterium | reverse complement strand
ATTTTGCTATCAGGAGGAAGTATGGAAAAGTTAGCGTTTCAAGAGGAAGGGGCATTGCGCGGGCGGGTGCGCGTTCCGGGGGATAAGTCGATCTCGCATCGCACGCTGCTGCTGGGAATGTTGGCCGAGGGCAACAGTCACGTGCGCGGCTTCTTGCCTGCGGCCGATTGCCTGGCGACGCTGGGCTGCGTGCGGGCGCTGGGCGTGGCGGTCGAGCGGCCCGAACCGACTCGGTTGATCATCCACGGGCGCGGGCTGGACGGTCTACGGCGGCCCGACGCGCCGCTGAACTGCGTCCGCTCCGGCACCTCGATGCGGCTGCTGGCCGGGATTCTGGCCGGGCAACCCTTTGACAGCACCCTCACCGGCGATCCGCAGTTGCTGCGCCGCCCGATGGAGCGCATCGCCCAACCGCTGCGCCGAATGGGCGCCGAGATCGAGACCGTCGATGGGCACGCGCCGCTCATCATCCACGGGCGGCGGCTCCAGGGCCACGATCACGCCCTGCCCGTCGCCAGCGCCCAGGTCAAGAGCGCCATTCTTCTGGCCGGGCTGTGCGCCGATGGCGAGACAATCGTTCGCCAGCCGGGACCGGCCCGCGATCACACCGAGCTGATGCTGGCCGCGATGGGCGCGGATATCGCCATCGACGGTCTGGACGTCGCGCTCACACCATCGTCCTCGCCCCTGGCCTCACTGGACTTGACCGTGCCGGGCGATATCTCGTCGGCGGCCTTCCTGCTGGTGGCGGCGCTGCTGGTGCCCGGCTCTGAGGTCATCATCGAGGGCGTGGGCATCAACGCCACGCGCACCGGCCTGCTGGACGTGCTGGAGGGGATGGAGGCCGACGTGACGCTCGACAACCGCCGCGAGCAGGGCGGCGAGCCGGTGGCCGATCTGACAGCGCGGGCCTCGGACTTGCGCGGCACCGAGATCAGCGGGGAGACAGTGGTGCGCATGATCGACGAGTTCCCCGTGCTGGCGGTCGCCGCGACGCAGGCCGCCGGTGAGACCGTCGTGCGCGAGGCGGAGGAGTTGCGCGTCAAGGAGACGGACCGTATCGCGGTCATCGCCTCCGAGTTGCGGAAGATGGGGGCGCAGATCGAGCCGCGGCCCGACGGCTTCGTGGTCGAGGGGCCGACGCGATTGCAAGGAGCCGCCGTCGACAGCCACGGCGATCACCGCATCGCGATGGCGCTGGCGGTAGCGGGCCTTATCGCCCAGGGCCAGACGACGATCAAGAACACCGCCTGCATCGCGGACTCGTTCCCTGGCTTTGGGGATGTGATGCAGGAGCTGAGGGCCTTTCAATAATGCAAGGCCGCGGGCGTGGGAGCCCGCTCTGCTATGGGGACCTACGTTATTGTAGGGGCGGGTCTCCGTGCCCGCCCGTTTTTGGCAAGGCGAACGCGGGCAACCACAAGGGTTGCCCCTACAGCCGGTTCGTAGGGGCGGGTCTCCGTGCCCGCCCATCCCACACGCCCGACTCTGCTATTTGTTACTTCTTGGAAGTGGGAGGTTGGGGGATCAGCACGGGGGTGCGCTCTTTGTAAGCCTCGTAGTCCTCCTGACCGCCCCACTTTTCATCCGCTCTTTTCTCCAGTATGGGCACGCCGCTGATGCGCGTGAGCAAGAGGGTGACAAACACCGGGGAAATCAAGGTGACCCATTGCCAGCCCCGTAGAATGGGCAAGGCGATGATCGCCACGCCGATCCACAGCACGATCTCGCCGAAATAGTTGGGGTGGCGGGACCAGGCCCACAGGCCGGTATGGATGAACTTGCCCTTATTCTCCGGGTCCGCTCTGAAGCGGCTTTTCTGGGCGTCGGCAGTGGCTTCGATGGCGAAACCGAAGGCCCAAACCAGGAAGCCGATCAGGGCAAACACTCCCAATCCCTTCCGGGTGGTTGTGGTGATGGCCGCCAGCGCGGCCGCCAAGGTGAAGGTCACCCACAAACCCTGGAGCGTCCAGGTGTTTAGGAAGCGCATGAAGGAGGGTTTGATTTCATCGAAGCGCGCGTCCTTGCCCGCCTTCTGGATGCGGCGGAACAGGAATGTGCCCAGACGGCCTGCCCAGATGCTCACCAGGGCCAGCAATAGGATCGACCGCCCATCGGCCTTGGGGCTGAGCACCACAGCCATAATTGTCACTGAGATGTAAGTGATGCTACCGGTGAGATCGTAGAATTTCTCCGTCTGCAACACGTAGGCCGCGATGAAGCCTATCCATTGGATCACGAAGATCACTCCGACCGCGAGAGCGAAGATGGGAACGCCCAAGGCCGAGGCGCCGCCTTGGCTGCCGGCCCAGGCGATTCCTATCGCGGCCAAGATTATGACGGGAAAGGCGATAAGCGCGTTACGATCTGATTTTTCCATAACGATTTCTCCTTGTCGGTTCAATAATGCGGGGCAGTGCGAGTCGGAAATTCGACTCGCTTCTGCCCGATTTTTTTGAGAAGGTGCGGGGTTATTTTATCATAGCCCTACTTTTGGCACAAATGCCCTAATTCAGGGGAAATCGTAGCGGTTCCAAGGCCCTCCAGAGGCCGCCAGAGGCGTTCTGTGGCATTGGGTGAGTCCATCAACCCCA
>CAZANJ010000199.1:1937-5834 GCA_964486415.1 uncultured Anaerolineales bacterium | reverse complement strand
TGAGCAAAATAGACCGACTGGATTTAAATGCAATTGCCCTGCTCGCCATGCTCAATCGCCTGCCGGGAGATGCACCCCCTGCTCGACCAACTCCTGGGTCGGAGTATCAAGCTCCCCTTCGCCGTGGTGGGTACGGAAGTAGACGACGTTCCAGAAGTCGATCTCGGCCGCCGTGCCGTAGAGGAAGCGAATGGGGATGGCGTAACGGCCTCTCGCGTAGGGCAGCCGGGGCGCGGGCGCCATCGTCGCTGGCTAATTGCCGTAGCCTTGCGGATGTGTGCGGTGCCACTCCCAGGCGTGGGCGACGATGGTTTTTAGATCGGGGTACTGCGGCTCCCAGCCCAGCTCCTCCCGTATCTTATCGCTGCTGGCGATCAGCGTGGGCGGATCGCCCGGACGCCGTGCGCCGACCTCAGCCGGGATGGGGTGACCGGTCACTTCGCGGCAAGTCTCGATGACCTCCTTGACCGTGAAGCCCTGCCCGTTGCCCAGATTATAGGTGCGGCTGCCCTCTTCGAGCGCCCGCAGCGCCAGGATGTGGGCCTGGGCCAGATCGGTCACGTGGATGTAGTCGCGCACGCAGGTGCCATCGCGGGTGGGGTAATCGTCGCCGAAGATGGTCAGCTTCTCTCGCTGGCCCAGCGCCACCTGGAGCGTGAGCGGGATCAGATGGGTCTCCGGGTCGTGATCCTCGCCCCGCTCGCCGGTGGGCGAGGCGCCGGCGGCGTTGAAGTAGCGCAGCGCCGCGTACCGGAAGCCATAGATGCGGTCCAGCCAATGGAGGAAGCGCTCCAGAATACGCTTCGACTCGCCGTAGGGGCTGCCGGGGACGATGCGTTCCTCCTCGTCGATGGGGATGTGCTCCGGCTCGTCGAAGAGGTTGGCGGTGGATGAGAGGATGAAGCGCCGCACGCCGTGATCCACCGCCTCGCGCAGCAGATTGAGGCCGTTGGTGACGTTATCGCCCAGATACAAAAACGGCTGCTCCATCGACTGCCCCACGAGACTGTAGGAGGCGAAATGCATCACCGCCTCGACTTCGTAGTTCTCGAAGACCCATTTGACGGCGGCCCGGTCGGCCAGATCCCCCTCGACGAAGTCCGCTTCCGGGGGGACGGCGGCCCGATGGCCGTAGTACAAGTTATCGAAGACGACGACTTCATCGCCCTGCTTGATCAACTCCTCGGTGACGATACTACCGATATAACCGGCCCCGCCGGTGACCAAAATTTTCATCTGATACCTCCCAGGCTCCCCAAAGATTGGTTCAATCTCCGAGATTGAACCAATCTATCGCAGCCTCTACTAAATACCACTCGATCAACTCAACACTTCGTTCGTAGCCCATCTTGTGAAAGGCTGCCAGCGCTGACCGTGGGCAATGGCTAAAAACGCGCCTTTCCATCTGCTGCGGCGATTGGGCTACGGCCTCCAACATCGCCGTCGGTATGCCCATCCGGCGGGCGAAGACCTCGGCTGTCTCCATCTTCTGGTCGGGGCCGAGCTGTTCGACCAGCCAGTCGCGCCAGACCTGCAGGTGCTCGTCGCTGACGAATGGCAGCCAGCCGCGCGGTTCAGCTTCCCGCAAGGCCGTGACCATATCGCCATTGAGCCGCCGCTGATCCTCGTAATCCATCCAGGTGCGCAGCACGTTGTGCAGGAAGAGACGCTCATATCGAGGCCCCCAGTCTTGCAGAAAGCGAGCCTGGAAAATGTCATCGAGCCATATCTCGTCCAGCAGCAGGTGAGCGATGTAACCGGCGATGAAAGCGGCATGGGGCGGTGAAAGTCGCTCCGCGTGGTCCAGCTCCGGGTAGGCGTCGAAAAGCGTTTCGTATGCTGGGCGATCCGAGGTGCGCGGGATGGTGTAAAAGTGGGACTCCTCGCGCCGTTGCCCGCTCACCGTCTTCACGTCGGGGGCGGTGTTGCCCAGCAAGAAAGGGCCACGTTGCTCCGCCAGCAGATGTTGAACGGCGGGCGTGAGATCGTTTTGGCGCAAAATCTCCTCGGCCAAGGCCAGGTGCATCGCCGGTGTGGGCATAACGGTAGTATTGTACAATGGAAAGAGGCAATTGACTAGGATTGACCTTTTCAATCACTGTGCTACAATCCCGTTGCTGGTTCTGTTGGATAAATTATGAGCTATCGGAGGGGGAGATGAAACTACGGTATCGTATTTTGCAAGCTTGCTGGCCCAATAGCGGCAAGTGGATCAATTGGGGCTTCTTCTACGAAATCGTCGGGGAAGAAAGGGAAGAGCAGGTTCAATTTCACCACAACATGGACGAGTTGCATTGGATCGTCCATCACATCACGCATCGTCTCCAAAGTCGGCCCCTGTCGCTCGAACAGGTGGAGGAAGCCTTCGCGAAGTATGCCGATGGCTTCCGCGCTTCATCCGTCATACACACTTATGAAGATGAAAATGTGCCCCTTTCCGCGATGATCAACGCTATTGAGGCCAAGGTGTTGCAACTGGAGAGGATCGCGCCACGCGACGCCTCGGAGGAATCGATGCGCATCTTCGCTGGCAGCGCCAACCGCCCCTTGGCCCAGTCAGTCGCTCATCGCCTCGGCTTCCCGCTCGCGGCTATCTCGACCACTTACCTGCCCGATAGCGAAGTTCACATCCAAATCGATGAGACGGTGCGCAATAAGGACGTTTTCGTCATCCAGCCCTGCTCAGCGCCGGTGAACGACCATCTAGTCGAGTTGCAACTGATGATCGACGCCTTCCGCCGCGCCTCGGCCAACAGCATCACAGCCGTGATTCCATATTTCCCCTACAGCCGCCAGGAGCGTATGGCCCGTGGCCGCGAGGCGATCAGCGCCCGCGTGGTGGCCTCGATGCTGGAGATGCTGGGCGCCGACCGCGTCATTTACGTGGACATCCACTCCGAGGCCATCCAGGGCTTCTTCACCGTACCGGTGGATCAGTTGCCCGCCTATCCCACGCTGGTCAATCATTTCCGAGGGAGATCGTTTTTGGAAAAGGCCGCCGTCGTCGCGCCGGATGTGGGACGGGCGCCGCTGGCTGGAAAGTATGCCCAGGCGCTGGATCTGCCACTGGTGATTATGCAAAAGCGGCGGGATGGACGGCGGGTCGAGACCACTCACGTGGTCGGCAACGTTCAGGATAAGATACCGATCCTCATCGACGACATCGTCGCCAGCGGAAGCGTGCTCGGCCAGATACCCGTGCTCTTGAAGCATGGCGCTCGCCCAGAGGTGCATTTGGCCATCACACATCCGGTGCTCTTGCCCTCGGCGCTGGAGCGTCTGGATCAGAATTGGATCGCCGAGTTGGTCATCACCGATACGATCCTCGTGCCCCCGGCCAAGCGCCACCCCAAGCTGAAGATGGTCAGCGTCGCGCCGATGCTGGCCTTCGCCATTCGCGGCATCTATCACGGCGAATCGATCAGCCCCCTGTGGGACTTCGACGCGCCGCGCAAGCTGAAAATGTACCAGATGGAATGACGAGGTGAACGATGGCCCGTGGATCTCTAAGATTACTCCCGCCCCTGTTGTCTGTCTTTGCTATCTCAGCAATGCTCATCCTGGCGACTGTTCCCATCCTCGCGGGGACGGTCGAGGTCACCCCCTTGCCCCCGGTGGAGCATCCCGACGGGCGGTCCGGGACCTGCTTCTCCTATTATCCCAACGACCCGCACGGCTACCACCCCTACCTGCCGCTGGTCTACGACGCCGGTTCCCGCTGGGACCGTTTCGATTTCCAGTGGGCCGTCCTCGAACCGGTCGAAACGGTCGATGGCGGCTGGGACAGCGGAGTTCGCACCGGTTACGATGTCCTGGTGAACGACCTGCACGCTGCGGGAATGAACATGGTCGGCATTCTGCTCTGGACGCCAAGCTGGGTCTTCGAGAAAGGGGAAG
>CAZANJ010000199.1:0-1837 GCA_964486415.1 uncultured Anaerolineales bacterium | reverse complement strand
GCACAAGGTGAGGCGCATTTTCCCCAACTAGCGGTGACCGCCCCGGCTGGGGCCTCATCGGATCCGCCGCCCGGACTAGAACAGGAGTGGGACGACTGGACGGAGGAGGACGGGGACGCGATCAACTACTGGGGCCGCTTTGTCCATAAAATCGTCAGCCGCTATGGGGACCGGGTGAAGTATTGGGAGATGTGGAATGAGCCGGAATGGAGCCAATTCTGGACCGGCACCTCCGCCGAGTACGCTCAGCTTTTGAAAGTGGGCTATCAGGCGACGAAGGACGCCTGCCCCGATTGCACCGTTCTCTTCGGGGGGCTGCATTATTGGGAGGAACCCAGCTACTTCCGCTGGGTGTTGAGCGCGTTAGACGCTGACCCGGAGGCTGCGCAGCACAATCACTTCTTCGACGTGATGTCGGTCCATCTCTACAGCCGCTCCGCCAGCATATACGACGAGGTGGAGAACATCCGCAGCGGGATGCGGGCCTATGGCGTGGCCGATCACCCCATCTGGCTGACCGAGACCGGCGCACCGGTCTGGGATGACGCCACCGTCGATCCCGATCCCACGAAAGATGAATGGAGCGTTACCCAGGAGGAGGCCGCTGCCTTTGTGATCCAATCCTACGCCAACGCCTGGGCCGCCGGGGTGGAGAAATATTTCTTCTTCCGCACCAACGATCAGGATATGGGTGAGTATTTCGGCCTGATCCGCAACGACCAGACGCTCCGCCCGGCCTATGTTGCCTACCAGGTTGCCGCCGGTTACATGATCTCGCCCACGCTGGTGAGCCGTCAGGTCTACACAGACGGCGCGCGGTCGGTGACACTCTGGGGCACGCCGCACGGCAAGCTGAGCGTTTTATGGAACACCGCGCCGATCTCGCACACGCGAGTATACAGCGGAGTCCTGCCCTCCGCCACGCTCCTCGACCGCTGGGGCGTCACGCAGACGATCACGGCGACGGTGATGACGACCGAGAGTCACGGGATGAATCACCCCTACACGCTGACGCTGCCGGGGGCCACGGCGAACCGCTTGCCTCCCAACGAGGACGATTACATCATCGGCGGCGAGCCCTACCTGCTGATCGAGGCGGATACTACCCCACCCACCGCCACCCTTCAGCCGCTCCTGAGCCCCTTGAAGGCCCAGACCATTCCGATCTTCTGGGATGGGGATGACGACGCGGCTGGCCTCTGGGGGGTTGACATACAGGTGCGGGAGGGGCCCACCGACACAGTGAGCGGCACGCTGGCGACTAGCCAAGACGCGGGTCTCTGGAGCGATTGGCTCAGCTTCACCGAGACGGAGCAGATCAGCTCGGCGCAGTACGTCGACGGTCAGCACGGGCAGACCTACTGCTTCCGCGCCCGCGCGTGGGATCGGGCCGGCAATCGCGGCGCTTGGCCGGAAGAGGCCCAAGCTTGCACCACACTGGATCTGATGCGGGAGGTTCATTTCAAGTTGGCGGATGTTTTCGGGGATGAGGATAGTGACGGCGTGTGGGGCACGGAGGAGATCACGCTGACGGAGATGTCGCTGCGCCTCGTCGATGCGGGAGGGATGGACGCGGTCACGCCCACCGTTGGCTCGTCCTGGGAATTCACCGCCACGCTGAAGGCGGGAGATTATACGCTCATCATCGCGCCGCTGGACTGGCCGGCGCCGCCGGGCGGCTGGATGCCGCGTCGATTGCCTGTTTCCATCGAATTTGGGGATGATGTGCAGGAAATCGCCTTGCCGCCGCAGGGGCTGCTGCCCCATTGCTCCAGTGCTTACTTGCCCTCCGTTATGCAAGGGGGCGGTGGGGAGTGAAGATTTTCCCCTCACCCTA
>CAZANJ010000198.1:3655-5876 GCA_964486415.1 uncultured Anaerolineales bacterium | reverse complement strand
CCACAGAAAGCCTCTGGTGGCCTCTGGAGGGCCTTAGAACCGCTACGATTTCCCGGCCTAGTTTTTGGCTTGACATCTTTTCAATCTACGGTACAATTGATGCTCGTTGTGGGGCTGTAGCTCAGTCGGGAGAGCGCTACAATCGCACTGTAGAGGTCAGGGGTTCAAGTCCCCTCAGCTCCATCCAATACCCACCTAAACGTGGGCCCGTGGCTCAGCTGGGAGAGCACCACAATGGCATTGTGGGGGTCGAGGGTTCGAGTCCCTCCGGGTCCACTTTTTACATTCCAAAGGCTATGATCGGGAATAGTAAACCATCCCCACAGCGAGCTGGGAAAAACCAGGTGGAAGCCCAGCAACCGGCGCCGAAGGGGAGCGCCGCACAAGGCTGAACTCGCCCAGGAGCCGCGCCGGTGAAGTTGGTCCAGTGCTCAGATTTTGTCTGGTGACTGGCGAGTAGCTGGCGACGGATGGCCCCCGTTAGCGGGCTGAGAGTGGGATGTCTCTCCCCGTTCGGGAGGCCGTCCAATCAGGGTGGTACCGCGGAGTCCCTTCGCCCCTGAGCGAAGGGACTTTTTTCATGTCTTTGTTTTGGTGATTTTGTAGGAAGTGGATTTGATTCTCCACCGGCCTGAAGAGCCGGTGCTGGAATTATTTTGTGAGACTGCCAGCACCGTCTGTTTCACGGCGGTGCGGATAGCAAAGCATTTTTCTTTTATGCAAAAGCTGAGATGATTTTGCCGCGAGGAGCTTTCATGAAAATCGAAAATTTGCCCCACACGAAAGTCTCACACCTGATTCGGTCAAGTGATCTTAATCACCACGGGACGCTGTTCGCCGGGCGGATGTCGGAATGGGTGGTAGAGGCGGGCTTCATCGGCGCCCAGCGGGCCCTCGGCATAGACCCGGCCCACTTGGTATGCCTCAAAATTCACGGGTTGATCTTCACCAAGGGCGCGACCAACGGCGACATCATCGAGCTGCGAGTTCAAGCCGCCCACGTGGGGCGCACCAGTATCACCGTCTACCTTGAGGCATTCGTCCCCCGCCAAAGCGCCGAACCGGCCCTGGACGGGTTCATCACCTTCGTCTCTGTGAAGGATGGGCACTCGGCCCCACACGGCCTGCAAGTCGAGCGCCCCACTGAGGGCCAGGCGTTACAGCATTGGGATGAGGTGGAGCGTCTGCGTGCAAGGCAGTAGTTAGCTGATTTAATGACAGCTAGAAGTGATGACGACGAGAAGGAGTACTCGATGGAACAGATAAAGCTGGAACCCGGCATATTCCACCTGCAAAGCGGCTCCAACCTGGGGCTGATCGTGCGGGATGGCCGCGGCTTGCTGATCGACACGGGGCTGGATGACGATGCCGGTCGGCGTGCGCTGCGCATCGCCGAGGCAATGGAAGTTAAGCTGGAGGCGATAATCATCACCCACGCCCACGCTGACCATTTCGGTGGGGCCAATTATTTGCAGCGCCGGCTGGATTTGCCGGCCTACGCCCCGGCGACGGAGAGCTCGATGATGGAGAGCCCCATCATTGAGCCGCTCTATCTCTTCGGCGGCGCGGCGCCCATCGATGAGCTGCGCCACAAGTTCACGCTGGCCCCAGCCTGCCGCGTCGACCACGTGGTGGAGGCGGGGCCGCTGGAGATCGGACAGTTCCAGGTGGAGGTAATCCCGCTGCCCGGTCACGCGCTCAATCAGATCGGCGTGGCAATGGACGAGATCTTATACTGCGCCGACGCGCTCTTCCCGGAGGAGACGCTCCGCAAGCACAAGGTGACCTTCTGCGTGGATCTGGACGAGACGCTGGAGACATTGGAGCGCTTGCCGGAGTTGCCCTACGCCCACTTCGCGCCCGGACACGGGCCGGCCTACGAATCCGGTGAAGAAATCGAGCACATCTGCGCCGCCAATCGAGAGCGGCTGGAGGAGGTGCGGGAGCAGGTACACTCCGCGTTGGACGAGCCAAGAGGGACAGGCGAGTTGGTCAAGCGCGTCGCTGATCATTTCGGGCTGCGGATGAAGACCGCGACGGCCTACTACCTCACGCGCACCACAGTGCTCGCGGCGCTCTCCTCGTTGGAGCGGGCGGGGGAAGCGGCGGTCGTGATGGAACGTAATCGGCTGCTTTGGCGGAGGGGGTAGTTACGCTTGGACGCGATGTTGGTACTCGTCTAAAAGCGTGTGCCACAGCTCGGTGGCCCCGCTATGGGCGG
>CAZANJ010000198.1:0-3555 GCA_964486415.1 uncultured Anaerolineales bacterium | reverse complement strand
GGCGGTCCATCGCTGATTTTTCCAGTTCGGAGGGGTGTTCGGGGTCGATGAGGAAGATGTCGGCCTTGTAACCACTTTCGGCGTCGATGATGTTAAAAGGCTGATGGTAGATAATAGCGTCTAGAATGGTGTCGATGTGGAGATAATAGCCCAGTTCATGAAAGGTGTCCATAAAGGGCTTAACCTCTTCCAATGGCAAGACAACTGATATGTCAATGTCTTGTGTCGTGCGTACCTCACCATAGTACATACTGGCGAAAGAGCCACCGATGGAGTACGCAAAGCCTAAATACTCCAACGTTTCGATCACCGAGTGGGCGAAGTCACGGTAACTTGTAGGGCTCATAACGTACACCCAGACACACGCTGAGAGAGACGCTTCGTCAGTTCAGCTTCACTAATATCGGGGTATTGGCTATGGATAGAAGCGATGATCAGTGAGCGTGCCCAGTTGCATAGATCAAACGCCTGTTGGATACGCCGTGCGCCCGACAACTGACGAAAAATCGCCAGTTGCTGCATATCCAAATCATCGAACGCGGCCCGCACTGCCTCCGTATAATCTTTTTTCGCGACTGAGTCGCTCATAAAACACCTCTCGTTATTATTTCTGGAATAGTATCATAAGTGACAATCGAAGGCAAGGAGAATAATATGACAGACCAATACGTACCCCAAGAGGTCGAACCAAAATGGCAGAAGCGATGGGAGGATGACGAGCTCTACCGCGCCGTTATCGACCATGACCAACCGAAGCACTACGCGCTGACGATGTTGCCCTATCCCAGCGGCGATTTGCACATCGGACATTGGTATGCGATGTCACCGAGTGATGTCCACGCCCGCTACATGCGTATGCGTGGTTACAACGTGCTCTTCCCGATGGGATATGACGCCTTCGGCCTGCCGGCCGAAAACGCCGCCATCTATCGCGGCATCCATCCGCACAAATGGACGATGTCCAACATCAAGAACATGCGGCGGCAGCTCAAGACGATGGGCGCGATGTTCGACTGGGAACGGGAAGCTATCTCCTGCCTGCCGGGCTACTATCAGTGGGATCAGTGGTTCTTCCTCAAGCTGTACGATATGGGACTGGCCTACCGCAAGGAGTCGGCGGTGGACTTCTGCCCCAAGTGCAACACCACCCTGGCCCGCGAGCAGGTCTGGGGCGAGGATCGTCATTGCGAGCGCTGCGGCACGCCCGTGATCAAGAAGGAACTGGCGCAGTGGTTCTGGCGCATCACGGAGTACGCCGACGAACTGCTCGATTTCTCCGACATCGATTGGCCAGAGCGCGTGGTCACCATGCAGACCAACTGGATCGGGCGCAGCGAAGGGGCCAACGTCATCTTCCGCACCGAACAGGGCGACCCGATGGAGGTCTTCACCACCCGCCCCGACACGCTCTGGGGCGCCACGTTCATGGTGCTGGCCCCAGAGCATCCGCTGGTGGATAAGGTGACCACCCCGGAATACCGCGAGGCGGTCGAGGCATACAAAGTCCAGGCCGAACGCCAGACCGAGATCGAGCGGCTGGCCGCCGACAGGGAGAAGACCGGCGTCTTCACCGGCGCCTACGCCATCAATCCCGTCAATGAGAGCCACATCCCCATCTGGATCGCCGACTACGTGATGATGACCTACGGCACCGGGGCGATTATGGCCGTTCCCTCCCACGACGAACGGGACTTCGCCTTCGCGATAAAGTACGGGTTGCCCATCATTCCCGTCATCGACCGGCCCGATGGCATCGCCAAATCCTGCGCCGCGCGGGAAGGGATGAAAACGGGGTTCACCGAGGCGCTGAGCGAGGCTGGCCTCTCACTCGAGGAACGGGCGGATTCATTCTGCGTCACGCTGGACGCGAAGAAGGATCAGATCGACCGCTACATCGCATTGGCGCAGAAGTACCTCAAGCCCACCCACTGGGTCGAGGTGGTCGGCGCACGCTGGGCCTTCATCTTCGAGGATCAGGTAGTTCCCTTCGACAGCGTCGAGGCCGATGAGGAGATCGTGGCACGCTGCAAGGCGGCGGGTATGGAAACCCGCCCTGCGTCGGCGGTACAAGGCAAGCGCACGGTGATGGAGATACTCGAGGACAGGCCCTTCTACCAAGATGTGCTGTTTCACGCCGAATATGGCACGATGATCAACTCCGGTCCCTTCACGGGCACATCGGGCGACGTGGCGGTGCAGAAAGTGACCGAGTGGCTGGAGGAGAAGGGCGCGGGCGAGTTCGCGGTCAACTATCGTCTGCGCGATTGGCTGATCAGCCGCCAGCGATACTGGGGCGCCCCGATCCCCATCGTCTACTGTGATAAATGTGGCATTGTGCCGGTGCCCTACGAAGACCTGCCCGTGGTGCTGCCGGAAGACGCCGAGTTCCTGCCCACCGGCGAGAGCCCGCTGAGGTATCACGAGGAATTCCTGCATACCACCTGCCCGCAGTGCGGCGGCCCCGCCACCCGCGAGACCGACACGATGGATACTTTTGTCGATTCCTCCTGGTATCAGTACGCTTATCTGAGCCCTTATTATAAAGACGGTGAGACGCTCAGCCCCGAATCCGCCCCCATCGATCCTGAAGAGTGCGATTACTGGGCTCCGGTGGACGTCTACACCGGCGGTATCGAGCACGCCACGATGCACCTGATCTACACCCGCTTTTTCACCAAGGCGATGCGGGATATGGGACTGGTCGATTTCGACGAGCCGATGCTGAAGCTGCGCAACCAGGGCATCATCCTGGGCGAGGATACTGAGAAGATGTCCAAGAGCCGGGGCAACGTCATCTCCCCCGACGCACTGGTGGAGAATTATGGCGCCGACACGGTGCGTGGCTACCTGATGTTTGGCTGGCGCTGGGACCAGGGAGGGCCTTGGGACTTCCAGGGCATCCAGGGCGTCTATCGCTGGCTGCATCGAGTCTGGGATCTGGTGCTGGATGATCCGGCGGGCGAGCGATCCGGCGCAGCTACCGACGATGAGATCGCCGATCTGCGCCGCGTGACACATCAGACCATCGAGCGCGTCACCGATGATATGGAGGAATTCGCCTTCAACACCATCATCGCCGGGCTGATGGAGTTCTCCAATGCGCTCCAGAAAGCGAAGCGCACGGCTGAATTTTCAGCCACAGCCCGCGCTACCGAGGCCTGGGATGAGGCCATCGAGACCCTGTTGCTCCTGCTGGCGCCCTGCTGCCCACACATCACCGAGGAGCTGTGGGCGCGGACCGGTCGCCCCTACAGTGTCCATCAGCAATCCTGGCCCGAGTTTGATCCCGATCTGGCGGCCGAGGAGACCATCGCGCTGATCGTGCAGGTGAACGGTAAGCTGCGGGCGCGGATAGAGGCGCCGGCCGACATCGGCGAGGAGGCGGCGAAAGAGGCCGCCGTGGCAGACGAAAACGTCCAGCGTCACATCGAAGGCAAGCAGATCAAGCGCATGATCTATGTGCCGGGCCGGCTGGTGAACGTGGTGGCAAAATAGCCATATGTAACGTACTTCCTAGGGTTTTCGAAGCGATTCAAAAATCGGCGGGTATGGAAA
>CAZANJ010000197.1:0-5889 GCA_964486415.1 uncultured Anaerolineales bacterium | reverse complement strand
TTATGAGGCAGTAGATCGCTATGCGCCCTGGGAGGAAGAGTAAATATGGCCATTAAAACCTGTCTGCGCGGCGAAATCTACTGGGCCGATCTTGCCCCGGTCATCGGACATGAGCAGGGCGGGCCCGCCCTGTGCTTATCATCCAAAACGATGTCGGCAACCGTCACAGCCCCACGACTATCATCGCCCCCATCACGTCATCACTTTCGGCGCCTGACCCCTCTCTAGGCCGCCGGGATGGATGGCCCCAAAATCAAGCCCGCCAGCCGGGCCGCGGCGGCGTTGCACGAGGCCACAATCGCGCCCGCACCCTCCAACCCCTCCACCTGACGGCTCAGCCCCTGCGGATCATTCTCCGTCCCCGTCACCGACGCGACCACGATCAATTCCCGCCTCTGAGCAGCAGCTAGCTCTCGTGCTTCCCGGATCGCCGGCCCCAACTCACTCATCGGATCGGGATGGGCACCGTATCCCAAAACCACATCCAGCACAATTACCGCCGTCTCCGAATCGCCCGCCTCCTGCATCAAGCGGCGAATGCGCAACTGATTGTCAATCATCGGATGAGGCCGACCGACGGTGAACTCATCCGCGCCCAGATCCACCGCGCAGTGGCGCTCGCTTCGCCCAGCATCTTGCAAACGCAGACCGGGATCCACCGCCAAGTTGGAGAGCACATCCCCCAACATATCCTCCCAGATCAAGAGCGCCTCGGAGGCCAGCGTCCCGCCGCTGAAAAGCCCGCGTAGATATTTCTGATCGGGGCTCAATCTCTCCCTCAATTCAGACGCCTGATCCTTCAAATCGCCCAGCTCGCGCTCAAGCAGTTCATCGACCGAGGGTACTTCATACCCCTCCACCTCCGACGCGGCGAGGAGTGCCGCTTCCTGGAGCGTGCGAGCGGGAAGAGCTCCGGCGGCGACAATCGGCTCAACTTCGCCGCCCAGGAAGCAAACGATTGTCGGTTTATCGACCGCCTCCAGGCGCTCCAAAACGCGCCGGGCCACAGAGATCGCGGGGGTCTTGGAGACAAGCATAAGCACTTTCGTCTCCGGATCGGACTTGAGCATATCGATGGCCTGCAACATCGTGATGCCACCGACAGCTTCCTTCAGATCGCGCCCACCGGTGCCGATGCACTGACTGACACCGACGCCGAGCTTGACCAGCAGAGTGCTCACTTCCTGCAAGCCGGTACCGGATGCCGCGACGATGCCCACCGGTCCACGTTCCAGCGCATTGGCAAATCCCAACGCCACTCCATCGATGATGGCTGTGCCGCAATCGGCCCCCATCATCAGGAGCCCATGCTCGGCCGCGTATCGCTTCAGCTCGACCTCGTCCTCAATGGACACGTTGTCGCTGAAAAGCAGGACGTGAAGGCCGTTGCGCAGCGCCTCCCAGGCCTCGGCGGCGGCATATTGTCCAGGCACAGATATGAGCGCCAGATCGGCCTCCGGCCTGCTGCGCACCGCCCCTCGGATCGTGCGCGGATGGAAAACTGCCCCATCCCCAACCATCTCGGCCGAGGATTCAGCCGGACGCTGTGCCAGATGTTTCTCCGCCACCCCCAGCGCGTGAGCGGCGGCATCATCGCTCTCGGACTTAACGATAACCACAAGATCATTGGCCGTAGCCGCCTCGATCTCCGGGAGAAGCAAATCCGCTTCCCGCAGGATGGATTTGTTGGCCTCGGTAGCCATCACGACGGCGGCATCGACGACCTGGGGGAGTTCGGTCAATTCACGAGCAAGCTCCATCAGCGTGACCGAATCGTGGTATTCGCTGACCCTAATCAAGCATTTTGTGGACAAGTGAGCCTCCTTTCACAACCTCATCGCTGTCTCCATATTTCGTAGACAAGGCTAGTATATACAAGGTCTCTTGGCATGTCAAATTTGACCCCCCTTGAGTTCCACACTATAATCAAACTGTATCCTCAATTTCTAGTGCGACGCACAGATCCACACGAGCCCAGAAGACATCCTATGCGACACAGCAAGGAGGCACCCTATGGCCAACACCACCTCTACCAACGAGGCCGATCTCCTCGACCCAAAACGTGCTCAAGAATCCCATCAAGTGTTGCACCAGCGCCGGGAAGAGATCCGCAAGGGCGGAGGCCCAGAGGCGATCGCTAAGCAACACACCAAGGGAAAACTGACCGCCCGTGAGCGCATCGCGCAGTTGCTCGACCCCGGCAGCTTCCAGGAGTTAGACCCATACGTCGAGCATCGGCACAACGCCTTCGGGCTGGATGAGAAGCGCTTTCCCGGCGACAGCGCGGTGGTGGGCTTCGGGCGGATCGATGGCCGCAAGGTGGCCCTGGCCGCGCAGGACTTCACCGTCATCGGCGGCTCCTTCTCCGAGGTGCAGGCTCAGAAAGTGTGTAAGGTGCTAGACCTGGCCATCGCTTCCGGCGTGCCCTTTATCGCGCTGAACGATTCTGTGGGCGCCCGCATCCAGGAAGGGGTGTGGAGCCTGGCTGGCTACAGCGAGCTATTCTGGCGCAACACACAGGCCAGCGGCGTCATCCCCCAGATCAGCCTGATGCTGGGACCCTGCGCCGGTGGTTCGGTCTACTCCCCCGGCCTGACCGATTTCGTCATTATGACCGAGGGCATCAGCCACATGTTCATCACCGGGCCGGCGGTGATCAGGACAGTGACCGGGGAGGAGGTGGACTTCGAGACGCTGGGCGGAGCACAGACCCACGCGGCGGTCAGCGGCGTGGCCCACTTCGTGGCCGCGGATGAGGAACAAGCCTTCGCCACAACCCACAAACTGCTCGGCTATTTGCCATCCAACAACGCCGAGCGCCCGCCGCGTCGCCAACCGCAGGCCGATCCGGATCATGCCGCTTCGACGTTGGACAGATTGGTGCCACCGGATAATAGCCAACCCTACGATATGCGAAAGGCCATCACTCACATCTTCGACCGAGACAGCTTCCTCGAGATCCACACCCGCTTCGCGCCAAACGCCATCGTGGGCTTCGCTCGACTCCACGGTGAGGTGGCAGGGGTGGTCGCCAATCAACCCGATCACCTGGCTGGCGTGCTGGACATCGATGCCTCGGACAAGATCGCCCGCTTCGTGCGCTTCTGTGACGCCTTCAACATCCCGCTGGTCACCTTCGTGGACTGCCCCGGCTTCATGCCCGGAACGACGCAGGAGCACGGCGGCATCATCCGCCACGGGGCCAAGATCGTCTACGCCTACGCGGAGGCGACGGTGCCCAAGATCTGCGTCGTCACCCGCAAGGCCTACGGCGGAGCTTACATCGTGATGAGCAGCAAGTATGTGCGCACCGATCTGGTATACGCCTGGCCGACGGCGGAGATCGCGGTGATGGGGGCCGAGGGCGCGGTCAATATCCTCTATCGCAAGCGACTGGCGAAGGCCGAGCGCCCTGAAGAGAAGAAAGAACGTTTCGTCGCCCAGTTCCGCGAGCAGTTCGGCAGCCCCTACGCAGCGGCGGCCAGCGGTCACGTGGACGATGTTATTTTGCCCAGCGAGACGCGGGCGAAGCTAATCGCGGCACTTGACTTCCTGCGCGATAAGCAAACCGCGCCGTTGCCCAAGAAGCACGGCAACATCCCGCTGTAGTTCGGAGCGAGAAACCAGGTTTTTCCTTTAAGCGCAGCAGCATAACCTGGTTTCTTCCCTTGGATTGGGAAATGAGGAATGAGAAATGACAAACCCGCTTGTCGCCGCGCTGACCGTTTCCGGCATCGGTATGCTGATGCTCTTTGTGGCAATGGGGCTACTTTATGGACTGATGTACGGGATGACGGCCCTCATCAAAGATGACCGCCCAGCGTCACCCAACCGTGGGGGCGACCCCACGTCGTCGCCCCGCGAAACACAAATTGCCGCGGCAATCGCGGTGGCGTTAGCGCGTGCGGAGCGGGAAATGAGCACCGCCGATGCACCGCAGGTCGAAGAGACAAACAGTGCCTGGTGGAGGCTGCACCACCAACGGCAATTGACAAACAGCAATTGGCGCATGCGAGGAAACTGATGAAAGAATACCGCATCACACTCGGCGATCACACCTTCGACGTCAAAGTGCTGGACGATCCACGCCAAAAAGAGGTACGCGTGGAGGTTGACGGCGAGCTCCTCACCGTGAACGTGGAAGCCATGGCGGACGCTACAGCCACAGAGATCGCAGAAAGCGATCCACAAGAGGCGCCCTCGGCTGCACCAAGATTCACCGGCGAGACCACAATCACAGCCCCATTGCCCGGTGTGATCAAATCCATCGCCGTGCAATCCGGTCAGCCTGTCGCCGATGGCGACACGCTGCTCACCATCGAGGCCATGAAGATGGATAACATCATCCGCGCGCCTCGAGCGGGCACCATAGACACCATTAACGTCACCGAGGGCCGCCAAGTTGCCTATGGCGATCCACTGCTGGCGTTCAGGAATTGAGAGGGGTTGAGAGGGATGAGCGGAATTGATGCTGGCGCACTTCTGGGTGGTTTGCTGACCATAACCTGGCAACAGATGCTCATGGTGGCCGTTGGCGGCTTGCTGATCTATCTGGCCATCGCCAAGAAATATGAACCGACGCTGCTCCTGCCCATCGGCTTCGGCTGCATGCTGGGAAACCTACCCGTCGCAGCTCAAATGATCGGGCCGGAGGGGCTGTTCGGCCTGCTGAAACGGGTGGGAATCGACACCGAGTTATTCCCACTGCTGATCTTTCTCGGCGTGGGGGCGATGATGGATATGCGACCGCTCCTCAGCCAGCCCATCTTCGTCCTGGCGGGAGCGATGGGCTGCCTGGGAATTTTCGGCACCCTGATCGCCTCCGTCATGCTCGGCTTCAACCTGGCGGAAGCGACCGGCATCGGCGCGATTGGAGCCATCGATGGCCCGACCGTGATCTACGTGGCGGCGCGATTGGATCACCTTTTCGAGACGCCGGGGCTGGCCGCAGCGGTGGCAGTGACCGCCTACTCCTACATGAGCCTGGTGCCCATCATCCAGCCCCCGTTGATGCGGCTCTTCACCACGCGCAGCGAGCGGGCGATCCGCATGGCTTACACCCCGCGACCGGTCTCCAAGACGGTCGTAATCCTCTTTCCCATCGTAGTGACGCTCCTGGCCGCCATCTTCCTGCCCCAGGCCGCGCCCCTCATCTCCACGCTGATGCTGGGCAATCTGTTGCAAGAATCGGGCGTTGTGGAAGGGCTGAGCAACGCGGCGCGCGAATCGATTGGCAACACGGTCACGCTATTTCTGGGACTCACCATCGGCTCGACGATGCAGGCCGAGACTTTCCTCAACCTGGGCACGCTGAAGGTGCTGCTGCTGGGACTGGTGGCCTTCGCCCTCGACACCATCGGCGGCGTTCTTTTTGGGAAACTAATCTGCGTGCTTTCCGGGCGGCGGATCAACCCGCTGGTTGGGGCCGCGGCCATCAGCGCCTTCCCGATGAGCGGGCGACTGGTGCAGCAGGTGGCCTGGGAGGAGGATGACCAGAACTTCCTCTTGATGCACGCTCTCGGCGCAAACACCGCCGGCCAGGTGGCGTCGGTGATCGCCGCGGGCGTGTTGATGGCCCTGATCTTCCCCCTCCTGGGACCATAAGGGCGGGCACGAGACCCGCCCCTACGGAACGCCGACCAACTCCACGGCGTCAATCTCGTTCCAATTCCCCAACTCCGATTGATCGATGGTGATCTTGACCCCTACGACCAGAAAATCGGCATTCTCCACCGGTATGGAGAGCGTGTAGGGGCACTCCGCTTTCTCCTCCGGCTCCCCCAGATAGATGGCGTGATATTCCCCCTCGGCGTCGATCATTTCGACCGAGATGACCTGATCGGGGGAATAAGACTGGACGATGTTCACTTCGGTGGGATAGACGGGGGT
>CAZANJ010000196.1:0-5903 GCA_964486415.1 uncultured Anaerolineales bacterium | reverse complement strand
ATTCTCGGCGGGGTTTGACCACGTTTAGGGATTCAGAAAGAAATAATTTACCACCGCAGGTAGACTATTTATTTCCATGTCCCTTAGGTGTGGTAATGACTTCGAGTGCTGGTGTTTTCGGTTGCACGCCGGGTTTGAGCTAGCTGGTGGTAAAGTTGACAAGAGGGAGCACACAAAGCGCTCCCTCTTGAAGTGCGAGTGCAACTCCTGGCTCCTTATCAGAAGGTTGGGGAGGGCACCAAGATGTAATTGGGAATCTCGGCCTAGCTGGTTAATAATTCGCGCACTACCTCGTTGACGACGTGGCCATCGGCGCGTCCCTCCAGCTTGGACATCAGGCGCCCCATGACGGGCCCCATCTGTCGCATACTGGTTGCGCCGACCTCATCGATGACCTGGCGAGCTTCCTGGGCGATCTCCTCGCGGGAAAGCTGTTGGGGCAGGTACTCTTCGAGAATCGCGAGCTCCGCTTTTTCCTCGGTGAGCAGCTCAGGGCGGTCGGCGCCTTGCAGTTCTTCAATCGTCTCTCGGCGCTGCTTGGCCGCCTTCTGCAACACGGCACCTACTTTTGAATCATCCAATTCAGCTTCGCCGGTCTGGAGGCTATGCTCGACTTCCGCATTGGCAATTGCGGCCAATGCCATACGAATGACGGCTTTGCGGCGTTTATCCCGGTTTCGGATTGCCTCTTTGAGATCCTCTTGTAGCTTTTTCTTTAGACTCATTTGCCTTTTATATCAGTTTAGAAAAACCCCTGTTGATCCTTGCTGGATTGCTGGCGGCTCTTGCGCAGTTTGGCCGCTCGCTTGCGCTTTCGCACCACACTGGGTTTTTCGAAGAAACGGCGTCTGCGCGCTTCCCATAGAACCCGGTCGGAATGCACTTTCTTGTTGAAGCGTTTTAACAAGGATTCGAAGGACTCGCCACTTTTGATCACGACTTTAGTCATTTACTCTCTCCTGATAGAAAATTTTGAACCGGAATTCATTATAATCGGGCACTGTTAGGTTGTCAAGCAAATGTACAGATTGACGCCGCCTACCCCGGCGGCCAGTTCATCCTGCGTCCGCCCAGCAGGTGCATGTGAAGGTGGAATACCGATTGCCCGGCCTGGGGGCCATTGTTCACCACCAGGCGATAATCGTCGAGCTCTTCTTGCTCCGCCACGCGCCGGGCGACGACGAAGAGTTTTCCCAGCAAGGCCGCGTCCGAGGGCTCGACCTGATCCGCTTGGCCGATGTGCCGGTTGGGGATGATGAGGATGTGCGTCGGCGCCTGAGGGTTGAGGTCGTGAAAGGCGGTCGTCTCATCATCCTGGTAGAGGATGCGAGCCGGGGCTTGGCCCGCCGCGATGCGGCAGAAGATGCAGTTGTTCATGTTATCACTTCTCCTATCAGATGATTATGCTCCGCGCCCTTCAAGAGCACGGGGGTGATACGGTTTTCCAAATCGCGCCTGCCGATGTGATCGTCGGCGCGGGCGACCACGCGGATGTAATTATCGCTCCAGCCGGCCCAGCGCCCGTCCTGCCAACGCTTCTCCCAGAGCACTTCCAATTCGCGCCCGATGAAGCGCTCGCGGAAGCGCGCTCTCTGCTCCGCGCCCAGTTCGCGCATTGCCCGCGCCCGCTCATCGCGCACTTCTCGCCCCACTCGATGGGACAGCCTGGCGGCCGGCGTGCCGGGCCGGGGCGAGTAGGGGAATACGTGCAGCTTGGCGAAGTCCATTCGCTTCACGAAGTTATAGCTGGCGCGGAAGGCGGCCTCATCCTCGCCGGGGAAGCCGACCATCACGTCGGTGGTCACGGCCAGGCCGGGGATGGCAGCGCGGGCCGCTTCCACCAGGCGGGCGAATCTAGCGGTCGTGATCGGGCGGCCCATGCGGCGCAGCGTCTCGTCGCAGCCCGCTTGCAGCGGCAAGTGGAGCTGGCGACAGAGCCTCGAATCCTCCCACAGCGCGAAGAATGTTTCATCGATCTCCCAGGGCTCCAGCGATGAGAGCCGCAGCCGGGCGATGTCGGTCTGGATCAGCACCGCTTCGACCAGCTTGCTGAGCCCCGCCTCCAGGCCCAGGTCATGTCCGTAGGCGCCCAGGCTGGCACCGGTCAGCACGGCCTCCTTGCACTCGCCCCCCTCGATCAGCGCCTGTATCTCGGCGACGACTTTCTCCACGGTCCGGCTGTGGGAGGGGCCGCGCAGCAGGCGCACGATGCAGTAGGTGCAATGATGATCGCAGCCGTCTTGCACTTTGACGAAGGCGCGGGTGCGGAGAGGGGCGGGGGTTGCAGGTGGCAGGTTGCGGGTTGCAGGTTGCGGCGCGGCGTCGATGATCGCCGCCACCTGTGACTTTTCGGCGTTGGGCACGACCCATTCTACAGCGGGAAAGTTGGCGGAGATTTCGGGGCGCAGCGTGGGGTAGCAGCCGATGACGGCGATGCGAGCTTCTGGATTATCGCGATGAAGGGAGCGCACTTCGTGGCGCGTCTTGCGCTCCGCCTGGGCGGTGACGGCGCAGGTGTTGATGACGATAATATCGGCCTCCTCCGGCCCGTCCACGATTGTGTGCTCGGAGGCGGCGAATTGCCGCGCCAGCTCCTCAATCTCGCTCCAGTTCAGGCGACAGCCGACGCTGTGGAGGTAGATGTTGCTCTCGCGCCCCTCTTCCGCTGGAATCATAGCCCTGGAGCCAGCTATTCCTGGCGCGGCACGACACTGATGGTCACCGGATCGCTCTTGGCTCTGTTGCCCGCCGCGTCCACCGCGATGACGTGGAAGGTGTGATGGCCCGTCCCCACCTGATCGAGCGTCCAGTTGACGTTGAAGGGCGCCACGGTGCGCACCGCGAAGGGTTGCAGGCCGGGCGGCTCAGCGCCCGTGTAGTGGTAGAACTCGATCCGCGCGATGGAGTAGTCCTTCACCTCGGCGTTGACGTTGACCCATTCGTCATACCCCATCTCGTACTCGGAGCCATTTTCGGGATAGGTCAGGTCCAGCGTGGGCGTGATGTTATCCACCGTCACCTGGACCGTCGACTCGCGCAAGTTGGAGGAGTGATCAACCACCTGCAAGCGCAAGCTGTAGAGCCCGTCCAGATTGCTGGTATCCCACATCTCAAGCAGGCCGTGATCGATCTGCTCGCCGTGGTCGGGGCCGATCTGAATCCACTCGGCGGGGTTCAGCCCCGCGCCGAAGACCACGCGGTAGAAATTGAAGTCGCCGCCGCGAGCGTTGCCCGTGATGGGCACCGTACCTCGGATGTAGGAATAAGGGGCCGGCGTGATGATGGTGACCTCGGCGTCGCTGCGCTGGGGGCCGTAGATGGTGTCATACTCCGTGGGCGGCGTCTCCGGTCGGTTATCCTCCGGCAAGCTCGCGATCCAATCGGCGGCCTCCGGGGGATAGACCTCGTAGACGCGCTCCTCGCAAAGCTCCGGCGGCGTGTGGACGGTGCATAGCCGCCCAGTCTCGCGGTTGACGAGGAATGCCTGGTGGATGTCGCAGCGCTCCGTCGGTTCCGTGCCGGGGATGAATAGCTCAGTGACGGCGGGGCAATGCGCGGCTGAACTTCCAGCCGTGGGCAGCTTGCCGGACAATGCACAGACCGATTTCTCGATCAGCCCTTCGGGGCGCGGGAAGGGCACGCTGGCCTCATCTTGCAGCGCATATTCCATCACCGCGTGCCAGATCGGGCTGGCACCGCGCAGGCCGGGCAAGTTCTTCATCATACTGTTGTCGGTGTTGCCCACCCACACCCCGACCGCCAGTTGGGGCGTGTAGCCCACCGTCCAGGCGTCGCGGAAATCGTTGGTGGTGCCGGTCTTGGCGGCGGCGGGCCGGTCGTTGGAAAGCTCCAGCGCGTTGGGGCGGCCCATCGCGGCCCAGCGTGCCTGTCGATCCGACAAAATGTTGTTCATCAGGTAAGCCAGTTGGGGCGAGAGAATATCGCGGCTCTTGGGCTGTTCATATTTGTAGAGCACGTTGCCCCGGCGATCCTCGACGCGCAGGATGGCGACCGGGTTCAGCTCGCGATAGCCGGCCTGTTTTTCCCCCTCCGAAACGAGCGAGCCACACATGCGACCGTTGTTGGCGAAGACGCTGAAGGCGTAGGCCATATCGAGCAGGCGCACTTCGCCGCCGCCCAGCGTCAGGCTCAGGCCATAATAATCCAGCCCTCGGTTGAGGGTGTTGATGCCCATCCGATGGGCGGTGCGGATCACATTATCCACGCCCGCGATCTCCAGCGCCTCGACGGCGGGGATGTTGTAGGATCGGGCCAGCGCCAGCCGCAAGCGTTGCGGCCCGTGATACTTGCGGTCATAATTCTCCGGCACGTAGGGATTGCCACTCGGCTGGCGGAAGGCCTGGCGCACGTCGAGGAACATATGGGCCGCGTTATAACCCTGTGAGAGCAGCGTCACGTAGGTGAAGGGCTTGAAGGATGATCCCGGCTGGCGCCCGTTTCCGTCCGCTGCCACGTTGAACTGGCCGTCGATGGTCTCGTCCCAATAATCCAGACTGCCGACCATGGCCAGAATCTCGCCGGTGGGCGGGCGGATGGCCACGATTGAAGCGTTGCTCACGTCGTGATCGCGTCCCACATCCTGCGGGCGGAGCGGCGGCAAGAACTGCGCCGCGTCGCAGCCCTCGGCGATGGCCTCCTGTATGACAGTGGCCTCATCCTGGCCGGAGAGGCGGCGCACGTGAGCGCGGGCGGCGCATTGAGCCTGCTCCTGTAGCTCCAGATCGACGGTGGTGTAAACCCGCAGCCCGCCGCGATAGACCGCCTCCGGGCCGAACATCTCCTCCAACTGCTTGCGCACGTAGACCGAGAAATGGGGCGCCAGCATATCGAAGCGCTCGGTGAACTCGGCCAGCTCCCATGGCTCCTGCTTGGCGGCGATGGCCTCCTGGGAGGAGATACATCCGTCGCGCACCATCGCGTCGAGCACGAGGCCCTGGCGCTTGCGGGCCATCTCCGGATTATCGAAGGGGTTCATGCGCGGATACTGGGGGATGGCGACCAGCGTGGCCGATTCGGCCAAGGTCAACTGGCTGGCGCTCTTTCCGAAGTAGACACGGGCCGCGGCCTCGATCCCGTAGGCCAGGTTACCGTAGAAGTTAGTGTTCAAATACCATTCCAGGACTCTCTCTTTGCTATATGTCTGCGTGATGCGGTGGGCGAGCAGCACCTCGGTTATCTTGCGCTCGTAATCCTCCCACTCCGGCCCCTCCGGGCCGACGTAGCGCAGTTCCTTCTCGATGACGATGTTCTTGATCAACTGCTGCGTGATCGAGGAGCCGCCCTGGATTTCCTGTCCGCGGAGGTCGGCCCAGAAGGCGCGGGTGATACCGCGCGGGTTGAAGCCGGGGTTGGTCCAGTAGGAACGGTCCTCGTTGGCGACTGTGGCGCAGATAAGGTCTTCTGGGATCTGATCCAGCGTGACCCAGGTGCGGTCGCCGCCGGTGGGATCGATCACCTCATAGATCAGGGTCTCGCCGGTGCGGTCATATATCTTGGTGGTCTCGAAGTTCTCCTCGGCGGACTCGATCTCCGCTGGCTGGGGCAGGTCGCGCGTGAAGTAGGAGTAGGCGCCCGCGACCGCGCTCACGCCGCCGACCATGACGCCCGTGAAGGCTATCAGAGCCGCGAGCAGCAGAATGCCGACGATGCGGAACAGTTGTCGCACGCCGGTATGCTCGCGGGTGCGGCGGCGCTTATGGCGCTGTAGGGCGACATAACGTACCATTCGATCTGGGGTCATATCCCACGCTCCTTTAAGTGCGTTGCACCTTGAAGACTAAATGGTCATTTCGAAGTTACATCCTACCAGGATGAAGGGCGATTGGCAAGTTCGGGATGGTTGACAGAGGGGTGAAGTGTGTTACACTTTCACGCGAGTGGGT
>CAZANJ010000195.1:0-5916 GCA_964486415.1 uncultured Anaerolineales bacterium | reverse complement strand
GTGGGTTATTCAGCGGCAACTGAGAATTCTCGAAGATGCGCAAAGCCCGCTCGTAACTGGCCCGCGCGCCCTCCAGATCCCCCAGGGCCTGCTGCACCAAGCCCAGGTTGTTGACGTCGGTGGCCACGTTGGGGTGGTGGGGGCCGAAGGCGGCCTCGTCGATGCGCAAAGCCCGCTCCAAGCTGGCCCGCGCGCCCTCCAGATCCCCCAGGTCCTGCTGCACCAAGCCCAGGTTGTTTAGCGCTGTGGCAACCTGTGGGTGTTCTTCGCCGAATGCTTCGCGCCACAGCGCCAGAGCCCGCTCGTAGCTGGCCCGCGCGCCCTCCAGATCCCCCAGGTCCTGCTGCACCAACCCCAGGTTGTTGACTGTGGTGGCGATGCTGGGATGGTCGGGCTCGTAGATCTGCTCCTTGATGCGCAGCGCCCGCTCGTAACTGGCCCGCGCCCCCTCCAGGTCGCCCTGGTCCTGCTGCACCAACCCCAGGTTGTTGACGCGGATGGCGACGTTGGGGTGGTGGGGGCCGAAGGCCGCCTCGTCGATGCGCAGCGCCCGCTCGTAACTGGCCCGCGCTCCCGCCAGATCGCCCTGGGCCTGCTGCACACTCCCCAGGTTGTTGACTGTGGTGGCGATGCTGGGATGGTCGGGCTCGTAGATCTGCTCCTTGATGCGCAGAGCCCGCTCGAAACTGGCCCGCGCTCCCGCCAGGTCGCCCTGGTCCTGCTGCACACTCCCCAGGTTGTTGACGCGGATGGCCACGTTGGGGTGGTCGGGGCCGAAGGCGGCCTCGTCGATGCGCAGCGCCCGCTCGTAACTGGCCCGCGCTCCCTCCAGATCCCCCAGTTCCTGATGCACCATCCCCAGGTTGTTGAAGTCGATGGCGACGTTGGGGTGGTGGGGGCCGAAGGCCGCCTCGTCGATGCGCAGCGCCCGCTCGAAACTGGCCCGCGCTCCCGCCAGGTCGCCCTGGGCATACTGCACAACCCCCAAGGTGCTCAGCGCTACAGCCAGTCCTTTACTCTTAGGGCCATAGCGCTCCTGATACAATGCCACAGCTTGCCGCGCCCAGGGCAATGCCTCTCGATAACGCCCTGCGTTGTGGTAATGCCAGGCCATATAGCGGCAAGCCTTGGCATGAAATCCCTGATCCCCAAACAACTCGGCACGGCGCGCCAGCTCCTGCGCGATCCAGATACCCTCCTCCCACAGATCCGGGCGCTCCGTGGCAAGCCGATCGGACAACTCGAAGCCACGGTCGAACAGGCGGTATGTGCCGAACTTATCGTCGTCCGGCGTTATCTCGGTCAGGAATTGGACATGCCAACGCAGTCTGGCCAGTGATGAGCGTCGCGCCCGGCGCTTCACATAAACCCGGGCTCGTTGGGGAGCGCCCCCGACCTCGAAAAGCTCGATCAGCTTGGGGGCGATGAGGTCTGTCTCCGGGTAGTAAAGTCGCTCCAACTCCTCGGCCAGGCGCTTGCTCCAAATCTTTCGCCGGGCCTCCTGCCGGGGATATTTGGCCCATACGTGGTGGAGATAGGGCCGCGCAAAAGCGTATAGACACGGCGGCTTCTGGGAAACATCGGCAAAGCCCAAATCGATCAGCAACCCGTCCTTGTGCTTATCAGACCCTTGCCCCCCGCCCGTGGTCAGACAATCGTCGAAAAAGTCGATTAAAGTATCCGGATCGACTTCCATCACACCCGCCACCGCCGCTGCGGTGAAGATCGGGCCTTCAACGGCAGCGCAGTTCAGGAAGCGCTGGGTCTCCTCCACATCGAAGGGCGGCGGGGGCTTCCGGTCCTCCAGGCACTTGCTCAGCATAGCGTGCGCTTGATCTCGTACCTCACCGTAGACCCACCATTTGCCATCCTTGGCAGGTTCGATTTGCCAGTCACCCTCTTTATCCAGAACAACCGCGCCCTGGGCCAGCCATTCCTCCCAAATCATCTCCGCCGCCAGGATGTCGCCGCCCGCCAGATGGCGCAGCCGATCGCCCAACTTAGGTTCGATGGGCTCCAGGTGCTCGACAAACTGCCCGGTCGTGACCGGCGCCAGGTAGAAATCCTGCGCCACGCTCTCCCTGACCATCGTCTCCACCAGGTGGGTCGGCTCGGTATGCTGGTCATCGGTCAGTCGGTCGAGGGATGCGGGGGAGTTGAGGGTAATCAACAACAGCGCCGGCAGATCCTGCGCCACCTCGTCGAACAGACGGCGCAGTAGATCGATCCAGGTGGGGTCGGCCCAATCCAGATGCTCCAGGGTGAGGAGCAGCGGCTTGCAGCGCGCGGCCCAGCGCACGAAGCGGTTCAGGGTGCAAGGATCGTCGGGCCAGTCTGGTATGTTGAAAGACATCCCCGTTTGCTCGACGATCTGGGCTATCAAGTTAGCCCAAGCAGCGCCAGCGATTTCCTCGCTGGTGCGGGGGAGCTTTTCGGCAAGCGTTTGGCCGTAAGTCCTCATTGCCGGGCTGTCCCAGTAGAGGGCTTGGGCCTTGCGCTCCGGGAGCAATGCAGGGTCCCAGAAACGGGCTGCGGCCACGATATCGCCTTGACCCTTCGCTTGCTTCTGCACCCAGCCGGTCAGCGCGTGACGGCCACTGCCCTGCTGGCCCATCAGGAAAACGGTGGCCCCCCGTCCGGTACGCTTGATCCGCTCGTACAGATCGAGCAGGGCTTTCTTTTCCTTCTCCCGCCCGATCAGCCGGTGCAGATGCGAAACGTGTGGCGGCGTCTTCGGATCCGATTCGAGGATGTGCTGCTCCTCGATATGGATGTTGAAGATGTCACGCGCATTCCCATCAACAGCGACGCTATGATCCTCAGCAGAAACCACCATAACGGATCCCCTTTACGCCTTACGTTTTACGTTTTACGCAATACGCTTTACGCCTTACGTCAGTCATCATATCCCAAGAACAACATTACGTCGTCCAAGAATTGCTGTTCAGCTTCTTGATTTTCCATCATCCTGGTGAGATTATAAGCTGATACCAGATCTCCTCGTTCCATCCACGCTTTAATCTCAACAGCCACCTTCTTGACAATGGTTGTGCCGATAAAAGAGAGCGGAGGCTTCATATGCCCAGATTCATGAGCATCTTCCAATACCCTGGCTAAAGCACGGCTCGCCGTCTTCCAGTGTTCATCACTGCCGGCCGGATCGGCGCCCCCCTTGACCTCTGCACCCCAGATCATATCTGTTTCAACAACCCCACCCTTATCTGAGTGCAGGTCAGCAGTGGGATTGTATTTCTTGCCTTCGCTATCATACCAGGAGATCTGTTTATCGACGAGAAGCTCCACGCCGTTGTTCAAGTGAAGTTCCTTGTACTTGACATACTTTGCCTCAATCTCGTCCAGCACCTCTTCAAGATCGGTTTTGGGGCTGATCTCAAGAACAACATCTTGGCCGCGACATGTCCCAGGTACTAAACTCTCACGCAGCGTGTATATCACTCTAACCAACCGACCCCGGTGATGCAAGCGTTTAATCAACCGTCTCATTACGTGGGCCATTGCCACTCTTCCCACTTCGTTCCGCGAAGAGCCCCCCAGAGAATCACCCAGATTTGCCATCAACATCTGGATATGTCGATTGCGAGTAACACCGGCAACCCCCGCTTCGTTCAGCAACCCGCTCACAACCTCATTCAAATAATTTGCAACCTCAGCCGCGTCCTCTCTCGTCGGTGTCTCCCCGTTTTCGTAGGAAGTTGTATCCAGACCCAAGCCTCTCATCACCTTGGACGAGAGCATCGCTATGTTCCGATAATAGAACGCGAGTTGTGGATGCTCGATCAAGAAATCTGGCATGCAGAAATAATAGGGATATGGGATCGGAGTTTCACCACCGTCAAGGATCTTTAGCGCCTCAATATCGATCCCAAGTTGCTCGGCCGATACCGCGATCTCTTCCTTATCCGTTGTTCGGGCATACATCTCCACTCGATCAAGAAGTTCGTCAAGTCCTAGCTCTACAATGATGCCAATAAAGAGCGTTCCCCGGTCAACTGCGTTGCGTTCAACGGCACGCCTGATCTCATCTGGGGTACTTAAAAATTTGTCCATTTGCCTTTTTTGATCCGATGCTTGTCGACGAGTTTTCATTGCCCACCTTACCTATTCTTATGCCAGGCGATAACACTCTTGCGAAGCGCAGCGCGACCATATTTCTTCATCTGCTGACTGCTGTTACCCTTGCGCTGGGGCAAAACGTACACTTTGAAAGGGTCAAATCCAACTTGCTCGGCGAGATTGGTGGTTAACAAATCAACAGGTATCACCTCCCCAGCATAACGAACATTGTCGTTGACAAAGACAACATAAGCCCCTGGCCGACAAACACGGTACAGCTCTGCGAAGATAAAGGTCAACTCTGTAAAGTATTGGTCTATCATCCTGATGATGCCCGTGTTATTTATCTCACCCAGCTCATTCCTTGAACGCAAAGCGGCGTTGACCTCAGCGAGAGCTGGGTTCTGCTCTGCTACCGCCAGAATTTGCTCATATCGTTTGTGCTGATCAAGGGACCGATAGAATTGCTCCATATCCTCCAATTTCGACCGGTTTTCCACCGTGCAGGATAATTGTCGTTGCCGAAGATCGAAGATTTCCTTTCCGATGCCTAAATAGGCTTCCTCAAGAGCGTAAGTTCTCGTGTAATCATACCTATTGGCATAAGGCGGAGATGTAATGACAGCAGCGAACTGATCAGCCTCCATGCGAGGCAACTCATAAAGAGCGTTGCCCTTGATCAATCTCTGCTCGCTCGGCAAAGGTGTTTCCCTATGCAGCCTGTCAACGTCAATAATGACCTTGGTAAGTGCTCTAAGGAATGCATCCTTCACACTCGGCAATTCCCCCTTGTGGATGCCCCTTATAGGTTTCTTCCCCTTGGCGATCCGTTTCTTGTTCCTTTCACGGATTTTCAGAGCTCGTCTATCCCATCGCAAATACTGACCGTCTTTTCTCGTGAAACTAATACGTTCCAGAATGCTAGTCAAGAGGAAACGACACAGAATCTTTGCATCATCGCTGATATCCAGATTATCAAACCACACCGTGTAGGCCATTAAATCACGTTCCCTATCTTCAGAAAATGCCGTCCGTGTGATTCTCAGATGCTTGAATCGCTTATCCGTAGGAGGAGGGTTTTCCTCTCGGACTAATTCGCGGATATTACGCAACTCATCCAAGTCATAATCGAACACCCGCGACTTCGCTTCCCAAGCCAGGTGACAATGTTCCAGCAACTCAATGCCAACGGCACCTATTCCTAACATCTTGGCCACGAGCAGAGTCGTAGATGAACCAGCAAATGGATCAATAATCACATCGCTAGATCTGACGTCAAACTTCTCGATCAAGATCTCAACTAGCTCAGATGAGAATCCCTCTCTGTATTTGATCCAACTATGAAGAGTCTCCGTCTTGTTTGCCTGAAAACTGACCAGTTGCCGATCAAATTCACCTGTTTCCTCCAGAAGATGGCCGTATCCCCTCTCCAATGCAAGGCGCGCCTCTTCCGAACAGACGCCATCGTGTGAAAACCGGCCTCGCGTTAACTCCTCCTGTTCTTTAGTTGTGTCTGGAAGGAAAGAAAGCTGTTCCATATAGGGAATTCCCTTCGTAACCTGTCACTTGCTACTTGCAAAATTGCAACTATCTAAATAATTCCAACCACATCTTCAAACCCACAATATGCGGAGATACAGCGGCAACTGAGAATTCTCAAGGATGCGCAGCGCCCGCTCGTGACTGGGCCTCAACCCCGATGATCCTCAGATGAAACATCCATCACGAACTCCTTTTACGCATTACGTCCCCATTATATCACGGTGAGTGGAGCGGACAACGGACTACCTCGGATGACAGAAATAGACGATGGGAGCGCGGCCGTTATCGTCTATTTCCGTT
>CAZANJ010000194.1:0-5985 GCA_964486415.1 uncultured Anaerolineales bacterium | reverse complement strand
ATACCAACATGAAACGATTTGTAGCTATAGCCGGAAACATTGGTGTGGGGAAATCCACCCTCACAGAACTATTGAGCGAGCGGTTGGGCTGGGAGCCTTTCTTCGAGGCTGTCAACGATAATCCATACCTGGCCGATTTCTACGAGGATATGCAACGCTGGAGTTTCCACTCGCAGATATATTTCCTCTCCCGTCGTCTGCGCCACCACTGGCAACTGCTCAAGCGGGCCAACTCGGTGGTTCAAGATCGCACGGTCTATGAGGACGCCGAGATATTCGCCCGTAACCTCTATCGCCAGGGATCGATGGATGAGAGGGATTACGAGAGCTATCACGAACTATATGAAGTGGTTTCCACCGTACTCCCTCCGCCCGACCTGATCGTCTATCTGCAGGCCTCCGTCCCCACCTTGCAGGAGCACATCCGCAAACGCGGGCGCTCCTACGAGCAGAACATCTCAGCCACATATCTAGAACAGCTTAACGAGTTATACGAGGAATGGATCGATGATTTCTCTCTCTGTCCCGTGTTGAGCGTGCCCTCCGACAACCTGGATTTCGTGACCAACCACGGGCACATGGAGCTCATCGTGGAGAAAATTCTTGAAAAACTGCATGGGCGGGAGGAAGTGTCTTTCGAAAACCCATGAAAGAACAGAAATCCCACTCTAAACACACAAATCTCAGGTCTCAAGTTCGTGAATTGACATTTCTTCACGAAACTAGCCGCTCACTCACGGCCACACTGGATCTGGAAGACGTGTTGAAATCCCTGATAGGCCAGGTGCGAGATTACTTCCAGGCCGATGCTGTATCCGTCGCGCTGCTGGAAGAAGAGACAAATGAGTTGACATTCCGCGTCGCCGTAGGGGAAGCGGCCGATGAGGTCATCGGCCTGAGCTTGAAACCCGGCCAGGGCATCGCGGGCTGGGTGGTAAAGTCGGGCGAACCAACCTTGGCGACCAACGTCTACGAGGATAAGCGCTTCTATTCCGGCGCGGACGAGGAGACCGGCTTCCATACGCAGATCATTCTAGCCGTGCCGATCCGGGTTGGAGAGAAGGCCATCGGCGTCATCGAGGCGATCAACCCGGTTGACGGCGCATTCGACGATGACGATCAGCGCATATTGATGAGCGTGGCCGATCTGGCCGCCATCGCTATCCGAAACGCCGCGCTCTACGAGCGGGTGCAAAAGGCCGAGCGCCGCTACGAAAGCCTGTTCAGCGGAAGTGCAGATCCCATCATCGTGACAGATTTGGAGGGCAAAATCCTGGAGCTCAACCCCCGGGGCGCAGAGATGCTCCACTGTTCGCGGGAGCAGTTGATTGGATTTCTCCTCTCAGACCTGACCATCCTGCCTCCAGAGACATATCAGGACGCGCTGCGCAAGGTGCGCCAGGGCGAACACGCGGACATAGAGATAAAGATACCCTCAAAGAGCGGCACGCGCATCCTGGAAGCCCACATGGCCAAAATCGACTACGGGGGGCGGGAAGCCATTCAGTGGATCGGTCACGATATTTCGGAGCGGGTCGCACTAGATCGCATGCGCGAAGACCTGATCCACATGATCATCCACGACCTGCGCAATCCCTTGAGCATCATTATGAACAGCCTCAGCGTGATACAACTCGCCATTGTGGAGGATGACGAGACCCTCCCGGTGGATGAAGTGCTGGGAATCGCCTTGCGCAACAGTAAGCGGCTTGAGCATTTGATCGATTCGCTCCTTGACCTGCGCCAACTTGAGACGGGACAGGCGGAGCTCGAAAAAGTCAAGACCAGCACTCAGGACTTCGCGTATGAGGCCGTTGAACAGATACGACCACTGGCCCAGAGGAAGAAGCAAGAACTAACACTACAGATGGCTCCTGATCTTCCCAGTCTATACATCGACCGAGGAATGACTATGCGCATATTGACCAACCTCTTGGACAACGCGGTGAAATTCACACCGATGGGAGGGAAAATCACTTTTAGTATCAAGAAACACGCTCAGGAAATATTGTTCGCTATCTCAGACACAGGACCCGGAATCCCCCCGGAATCCAGCAAGAGCATTTTCAACCGTTTCGTGCGCTTCGAGAACCAGAATGACATCAAGGGCTTTGGGCTGGGGCTGGCCTTCTGTAAATTGGCCGTTGAAGCTCATGGCGGACGCATCTGGCTGGAAAGCGAGGTCGGTCGAGGCTCAACATTTTACTTCACCCTACCATTGGAGGTGTCCTCTTGAAAAACGGATCAAATAAAAGTCACAAACGCTTATACTACACCAACGCATACCGCACTCAGTTCATGGCCCACGTGGTCGAGCGACTGACGTGGGAAGGGAATCCTGCCGTGGTGTTGGATCGCACGGCCTTCTATCCCGCATCAGGGGGACAACCGGCCGATCGAGGGAAATTGGACGGGCTGACAGTGATCGACGTCGTCCTTCTCGACCGGCGCGAGGAGGATGGCGCCATCATCCACGTCCTCTCGGAAGCACCGTCGGATCTTGAGCTATCTCCAGGGGCTGAAATCCAGGGGGAAGTGGACTGGGAACGACGCTTCGACCATATGCAACAACACACCGGCCAGCACATCCTATCAGCCGCCTTCGAGCAGCTCCTGGACGCCGACACCGTAGGATTTCACTTATCGGAATGGGATCCGGAAGCCTCAGCCGCTGCATCCTCAACCATAGATGTAGACTTGGCCCAGTTGGAGCCAGAGGCCGTCGCGCCGGTCGAAACATTGGCCAACCAAATTATCTGGGAGGATCATCCGCTCAAGATCTATTTCGTCGACTCCGAGGAACTGGACAGCCTGTCGGTGAAACGTCCTCCGATTATGGAAGAGCTGGTGCGCATCGTAGAGATTTGTTGCGAGCAGGAAACGGGACCTGGATTCGACATCAACCCATGTGGTGGGACACACGTCAACCGCACGGGCGAGATCGGCGCGATCAAAATCGTGGGGCTTGAAAACCGGGGGGATAATACGCGAGTCGAGTTTATGTGCGGCAAACGAGCATTGCTCGATTATCGAGAAAAAAATGAGATATTACATCGCCTGGCAAAAAAGCTCACCGTTGGCTATTGGGAGCTGGACCAAGCCGTGGAACGTTTACAGGATGAGATCAAGCAAACGAGGCGCACACAGCGCAAATTGCGCGAGCGACTCCTGGACCTGGAAGCCGAAAAGCTATCGGAATTCGCCACCGCCCACGGGCCTTACCGCGTGATTGAGCGCATCTGGGAACAACCGGGGAGACCACCGGACGAGTTACGAGCCTTGGCGCAAAAGGCAACGGAACACAAAAACCGCGTGGCTTTCCTGTTCAGTATCGGCGAGCGGACGCATCTCTGTTTCACCCGCTCCGATGATCTCGATCTGGATGTATCCACATTGTTGCGGGAGACCTGCGCCGCGCTGGGAGGCAAAGGGGGCGGACGTCCACAGGCCGCGCAAGGCAGCGCCCCGACTACTGCATCGGAACAAGTCCACGCCGCGCTTGCCGACCTGCTTGAGAGAATTTCATAGTGGCTATTTCAATGGAGGGACACTGTTTCTATGAAGAAAATAGTATCTAACATCTACGCTTCAACCGAGTACCCTGAAATCAACATCGGCTTCATCGTCGGATCGGAAGGCGTCATCGCAGTGGACGCACCAACGATGCCCCAGGACGCCCGCGCCTGGCGGCAGATGATCCTGGATATGACCGACCTACCCATTATGTACACCGTGCTCACCGATGCTGAGCCACATCGAATTTTGAGCGCTGGGGAGCTGAAAGCCCCCATAGTCGCCACACGAGCGGCCTACAAACGCGCTGTGTCCTACACCGATGGCTTCTGGCGCAACGTCGTGCGGAAATTAAAGCGCCGCTACCCTGAGGAGGAAAAAGAGCTGTCGAAGGTGAACGTTGTCTTGCCAGAGATTCTATTCAGCGGCAAGCTGAAGCTACACAAGGCCGGGGCCGAAGTGAATATCCAAGCTATCGCTGGCAATGCGCCCGGCAGCGCCTGGGTCGACATGCGCGATGAGGGAGTGATATTCCTGGGCGACACCATGGTCGTGGGAACACCGCCCATTATGGAGGAAACGCCGGACACGAAAGCATGGCTGAGCACATTGACGACATTGCGTCGCCCTCGCTTTGCGGATATCGCTCTCGTACCTGGTCGTGGCTCCATCAGCGATCACTCCGTCACCAGACAGATCAGCGAGTTTATCCGACTAGCGCGTCGGCGGATGCGCTCGTTACACAGAACGGGCGGGGATCAAAAAGAGGCGTCCAAGTTCGTGGACGAGTTGCTCGCCCTTTTCCCCACCGCCGATGAGGAGCAGGACCAACTGGATAAACGGGTCAAATCTGGGCTAGAGCGAGTGTACGAGGAACTGGCTCCGCCCAGCGATGATGAGTGAAAAAGTTGCAGATTGCAGATTGCAGGTTGCAGGTTTAGGATGGTGTAGAATGGAAGAGAAAGAACTCGAACGTCTAAAGACAGTCAAAGAGGCGCACGAGGCCGAGCTATTGCGCAAGCTTAACGTCGTCGGGGTGGGCATCGGGCTGCGAAAACGAGGCGGGGAAATGACCAACGAGCCGGTCATCTTGGTCTCGGTCACCCGCAAGCTCCCATCATCCCAACTCGCCCCACAGGACATAGTACCGCGCGATTTAGAGGGCTTCCCCGTGGACGTGCAAGAGATTGGAAAGCCTAGAGCCTTTTGATTGCAGATCGCGAACCGCATCCGGTGACCTGTTCATCATTCATACAACTTCAAAACAAGGAGATGGGAAGGAGATGGGAATGAAAGCATTAGCGCAGGCTAAACAGATTAAGGAAGCTCATACCTTCGACTTGCTGAAGAAACGCAATGTCGTGGGGGTCGGGCTTGGCTACAAGGTCAGCCAGGGAGTCAACACGGGCGAGCTAGGGCTCATCGTCTCGGTCACGCGCAAGGTGACGCCGTCCGCTCTCTCGACGGGAGATCTGGTGCCCGCGGCACTCGCCGGTGTCAAGACCGATGTGGTGGAGACGGGCGTGTTGCGCGCCTTTCCACAATCCACCGAGTCCCCAGAAGCGACCAGCCCGCGCGACCGTTGGCGCCCCTTCGTCCCTCCAGGCGTATCGATAGGCCATTATCGGGTCACGGCCGGCACGTTTGGCTGCCTGGTGCAGCGCGGCGAGGAGCGCTTCATCCTCTCCAACAACCACGTCCTGGCCAACGTGAACAATTGCGAGGAGGGCGATCTCATCCTCCAGCCAGGGGCAGCCGACGGCGGCGTGTTGGAGGATCAAGTCGCCACACTGGCTGACTACGTGCCCATCGACTTCGGCGCCGCGCCATCGGAATGCTCCTGGGCCGACTTGATAGTCCAGCTCCTCAACTTCCTCGCCGGAGCGTTTGGCTCCAGCCACATGCTCCAGGCGAAAAAGCAGACGTCGGGGGTCAATCGGGTGGACGCTGCGCTGGCCCGGCCTCTCACGACGGAGGGTGTGAGCAACGAGATTCTCGCCATCGGAGCACCTGCCGGCGTCGGCGATGTCACGCTGGGGACCGAGGTGCAGAAAGTGGGACGCACTACGGGCTACACGAAGGGCACCATCACCCAGTTGGACGCCACGCTGCGCATCGATTACGGCGGTCAGTCGGCACTATTCAGCGGGCAGTTAGTCGCCGGGGCGATGAGCCAGCCTGGCGATTCCGGCTCGGCAGTCTTGGACATGGAGAAAAGAGTGGTAGGCTTGCTCTTCGCCGGCTCCGAGGCGATCACCATCATCAACCCCATCGACGAGGTGCTGGACGCGCTGGAGGTGGAGCTGGCGCTGTGAGTTAAGTGGGGGATCCTGCTTCAGGGGATAGACCAATCTTCGATGAGTAAACCCGCAATCTGTCCAAAGTCACGCTGATTGCAGGTTACCAATATGCCATTGTGTGCCAACGTCGTAGCGGCAATTCGCAAATCCATCTTGCCCAGGCGACGATAAT
>CAZANJ010000193.1:3184-6008 GCA_964486415.1 uncultured Anaerolineales bacterium | reverse complement strand
CTCTCAAAAGACGCTGGGTTACAAACCCAGCTTGAGCGGGCTGAGTAGATACTGAAGAATTACCATTCAACATTCTTCATTCGCTCATTCGCTGTGCCGAAAGCAGGGTATTCTTTAATAACATCGCGATAGTCATCGGGCCGGTGCCGCCTGGAACTGGCGTGACGTAGCCAGCTACCTCCTTGACTGCGTCGAAGTCAACGTTACCCACGACGCGGAAGCCCTTCTTGGCTGTATCATCTTTCACTCGACTCCATCCGACATCGATCACCGCTGCGCCTGGTTTGACCCAATCGGCCTTCACCATCAGCGGATCGTCTATGGCGGCGACGATTATGTCCGCGCGGCTGCTGATGCTGGCCAGGTCTTCGGTGTGCGGCTGAAGGTTCAGCCGATGACAGATGGTCAATGATGCGCCGCGATGGAGCAGGAGCATCGCGGTAGGCAGTCCGACGATGTTGCTTGGCCCCAGAACCACCGCGTTCTTCCCCTCTATCTCGACGCCATAGCGGTCGAGTAATTCAATGCAACCCAGTGGCATGCAAGGCGCGAAGGTGGGCTCTACATCCTGTAGCGTCAAGCGTGCGATGTTCACCGGATGGAAGCCGTCCACGTCCTTTTCCAGCGCGATGGCGGATAGAACGCGGTCCTCATCCAGGTGATCGGGTAGGGGCAACTGCACCAGGATGCCGTGAACCTCCGGATCGGCGTTCAAACTTGCTATTTCCCCTTCTAGTTTTTCCTGGCTGATGTCGTCCGGCAGATGATGCCCAAAGGCGTTCATCCCGGCATCTTTGCATTGCCTCTCCTTCATCGCGACGTAGGTCTTGGAGCCGGGATCTTCGCCTACCAAAACCGTCGCCAGTCCCGGCACGATGCCTTTTTCAGCCTCCAGTTTTTGTACTCCGGCTTTTACCTCCTCGCGGATCGTGGCCGAAGTCGCTCGTCCGTCCAGTAGTTGTGCCGTCATATTCCCCCCATTTGGCGAATGATGTTTCAGATTGGTTCAATCTCAAAGATTGAACCAATCTACCTAAATCTTTATAGGCGCAGGTACGAATCGGTGTAAATAACTTTGTTCAGCAATATCTGCACTGTCTTCCAGATGGCCTCTTGCTGCGGATCGGATAGATCAAAGTCGCTGGGTTTTGGTTCCTCCATCGCCACGAAGCGGTCGTACAAATTGAGCAAAGCTTGCCCCATAGGAGTGGAATCGTCGCGTTCCTCGACGATACGGATGAACTCCATCAGGTCTTCGTCGAATGGATCGGCGATGATCATATCAATCCCTGCGCCCATAATCATTACCTGGTAGACACGGTTGAGCATCGGGCGCATTTCGTGCGGCACTGCGTTGGAGACGTTGGATAGCCCGGCGTTCGTCTTAGGTGCGGGATCCCATGCCACCTTGAGCATGCGCACCGCGTCGATAAACTCTGGGCAATATTCCTGGCAGCCCGATACGGTGAGCACTAATGGGTCGATGATGAAGTCCTCCATTGGGAAATCTATCTCCAGCATCTTGGGGATCAGTTTCTCGATGGCGATGGTGACTCGTTCTTCGGAGCTGACCGGGATCATGCCCGATTCCATCGTCAGGCCAATCAAGCGGGTGTTATACTTCTTGGCCACCACAGGGACGCTCTCCAAAGATTCCTGCTTGGCGGAGACGGAGTTGATGATGGGCTGGGCTTTTGATACAACTTGGCAGGCTGCCTCGATGGCGTCCAGATTTGTGGTATCGAATACTAGCGGTGTGTCGACGACCTCCTCGACGGTTTCGACCAGCCAGGGCAGAACTTCGTGACCTTCCTTCTTCTGTGGGCCGATGTTCAGGTCTACAGCGTCCGCGCCTGCCTCTACCATGCGCACTGCCATATCCTGGAAGAACTTGGCATCTCGTTCCTTGACGGCCTTCGCTACGTTGGGGGATACAATGTGAATATTTTCTCCGATAATGTACATCGCTCACTTCTCCTTTAATATCTTCTTAGCTATTTCACTCACTGCCTGGTACACGGTCGATTCTGCCGGCAGTTCCACCAATGGCCGCCCGGTGAACTCAAACTCTGCCATAGCTGAATCTTCAGGCACTGTGCCGATCATCTCTAGATCCGCTTGTTCAATGAAGTCGGCCAACGGTGCCGGTAGTTTGCTCTCGGAATTACTCTCTTTGCCTGCTCCATTATCCCGTATCCGGTTGACGACCAGATAGATGTGGCCGACGCCGATCTCCAGTCCGGGTGCCATTTCTTGCATACGTCGGGCGGCGATGATACCGCGTTGTGTGGGATCGGTGATCAGCAATAACACATCCACGTCGCGCGTGGTGCGACGGCTAAGATGCTCCATCCCAGCTTCATTATCGATCACCACATATTCGTACTGCTTTTTCAAGCGGTCCATTATCACGCGCAGCATCTGATTGGCCGCGCAGTAGCAGCCTGGCCCTTCAGGCCGTCCCATCGCCAGGAGATCAATCCGTTCTCCCTCCATCAGCGACATTTGTACCTGATAGTCCAGCCATTCCTGCTTGCTCATCCCGCCGGGCATCGAGCCGGCCAGCGCGGCGCTGGATTGAGCCTTTCCCAGCATATCCTCGCGGATCTCGCCGATGGTCTGATACAACTCCATCCCCAACACGAGGTTGAGGTTGCTGGAGGGGTCGGCGTCGATGGCCAGGATGGCGCCGTTCCGCTGCTCCTTCAAGTAACGAATGAGCAGTCCAGCGAATGTGGTTTTACCTGTACCGCCCTTGCCGGCCACTGCGATAGTAGTGGTCAAATCAATCTCCTTTCTTTACAGTGTCACGGGTCAACCAAAT
>CAZANJ010000193.1:0-3084 GCA_964486415.1 uncultured Anaerolineales bacterium | reverse complement strand
CGGGTCAACCAAATTTCATACATCGCGGCGAATTTCCTCGAAGCGGACAATCTCATCTCTATCGGCTTGCTCGACAGCGTGTTGAAAAGCTTCCTCAAAGCCGGGAATGTTCAATAGCTCAGCAGTTGCCTCTTCACTCTCCCGTTCTTGCAAATAAGCCAAAAAATCACTGGCTACCAACAGCCGTTCAGGTGATAGGCTGTGCAGGTGGTGCTCAGCCTCGGTCAACTTCGTTTGAGTGTTCACTGCCTGTCTTTTTTCCATTACACTTCACTCCTCTACCAAACTACCGATTTCCTAACCCGCCAATCTCCAATTCGCCAATCTACTGTCCCTCCATAAGCTTCGTCACCGATGGGAACTGGCTCTCATCCGTGTGTGGCAGGAACATCGCTGCGTTGAACTCGTCGAAGAAAGCGTTATCAGCGGAAAGCTCCAGATAGGTCATCATCTCACCTATCGAAGTTACCTTCTGGCGTATGTCCTGGGAGAGGAGCGCTCTGTAGGCCCCACGCACGGAGGTGTTCCCCAGGAAGTGAAATGCCTCGTATGGCTTGTCGGGCAACAGCCCGATCTGGATCGCCTTCTCCACGTTGATGTATTGACCGAAGGCCCCGCCGATGAGCACCTGCTCCACAACATCCAGAGTTAGTCCCACGCTGCGTGCCAGGATGGAGAACCCGGCGTAGATAGCGGCTTTGGCCCGCATCAGGTTATCGATGTCAACGTTCGTGATGAAGATGTCCTCCTCAATGGCCGCATCATCGGCCCAGACGACCACATACTCCCCGCCGTGCTCGCCCTTGCGCACGCGCTCCGTGGGGAGGTTGAGATTGACGTTGCCGCTCTTGTCGATCACGCCAGCGATGAACATCTCGGCCATCAGTGAGATCAGGCCGGAGCCACAGAGGCCGCGCGGCTTATCGTCCCCAATCACTCGATAAGTGGCCTCATAAGTCTCAGGATCGACCCATATTTCTTCGATGGCGCCGGCAGTAGCTCGCATCCCGTGCACTACCCCGGCTCCCTCGAAGGCCGGCCCGGCCGAACATGCGCAAGCGATCAGCCAGGTGCAATCCCCCAGCACCATCTCGCCGTTGGTGCCGACATCTACAAATAACGTCAGCTTATCTTGCTCGTCGCACATCCCAGAGCTGATCACCCCAGAGGTAATATCCGCTCCAACGTAGGAGGCGATGCCGGGCAGGCAATCCACCGTCGCCGCCGGGTTGATGTCGAGCCCTATTTCACGGGCGCGAAACTCCGGTAGCTGATTGACGACCGTGATGAAGGGCATCAGGCGAATGGTCTCCGGAGGAATATTGGCGAAGAGGTGGATCATAGTGCTGTTGCCGGCCACCACGGCTTTGTAGATTTCATCGCTGCTGATGCCCCGCTCGGTGACTGCCTGTTCAATCAGACCATTGAAGGTATTCACCACCAGTCGTTGTAACTCCTCCAGATTCTCCTCGCTCTTGGAGGCGTAGATGATGCGCGAGATGACATCCTCGCCTCTAGCGATCTGGCCGTTGTAAGTCGCCTGTTGGGACATCACCTCGCCGCTGATAAGGTCCACCAGCCAGACCACGTTGCTGGTCGTGCCTATGTCCATCGCCACCGCCCAGAGGCTTTCCAGATGTTCATCGGGCATGATGTCGAGCAGACGAGGCGGGTCTTCCAGTTCTACTACGACTGTGACTGTCCACTCTCCTTCTCGAAGCGTCGAGGCCAGCTTGCGCAACACTGGCAATGTGGGCTCCAACCCTTTCAGATCATGGCGGCGCTCCAGTTCTCGCTTGAGACGAGACCAGTCATCGGTCTGATCCTCAAGGCTAGGCGGTTCGAGAGTGACGACATACTTGCGCAGCGTCTGGTCGTGCACACTGTAGGAGAAAGGAAGTTCGATTTTCTCTGCTCGCTTGCTTTCCTTCAGGTGGCGCTCGATCTTCTCCTGAGGGGGTACGGTGATGACCACATCCCCCTCGATGACTGTCTGACAAGCTAGAGCGTAACCGGCCGCTACGTCATCAGGCGAGAGGCGTTGTGTTGACTTGCGGCGCACGGCGCCTTCCTCGACGATGATGGCGCAGCGCCCGCAGCGCCCTTGCCCTCCGCATGGCATATTGATGTCCACACCGGCTTGCTGCGCGGCTTCACTCAGAAGCGTGCCGGCGGGGACCTCCGCTTCACGATTAGATGGTAGAAACTGAACTCGGTAGGTTGCCATTGTTTGTTGTCTCTTGGGCTTCACGTATCCTCTCATTATTGAGAGGAGACCATAATCACTCCGCGAACATCTCTGCTAACGTTGCTAACACAGAAACTTGAGTGGGTTGGTCCATACGCCCTAACTTACGTACCAGGCGCGTCTTATCCACCGTTCGGATTTGATCTAAAACGACTTGGCCTTGCTTGCCTTGAAACTCACAGGCCACCCGGCTTGGATAGGATTGGCCCTTGGTCGTCATGGGATCCACTATTACCGTCCGTATCCAGCGATTCATCTCGTCCGGCGAGATCCCCAGGCATGGCCGCGTTTTACGTATTTCACTCCCCACTGTCGGGTCCAGATTCACCAGGTAAACGTCAAACCGTTGTACTACCACACCCACTCTTCCTCATCCCAGTCGGTCGTACTCGACACATCCCCATTGAGCATTTCATCGTCTTCACGATCAGCCATCGCTTTGAAGGCGGCCTCCCAACCGTGCCGCGCCTCATACGCTGGGCGTACAACAATCTGATCTGGTTGCAACTCCAACTCCACCTTTTCCTTCTCAGCTAAATGTACTTGTTCGAGCAAGAGTTTGGGAATGAGAATCCCCTGAGAGTTCCCGATTCGTATGATGCGGGTTCTGACTGCTGTGGGCATCACAAAATCTCCTTGAGCTGACATAATGGACAAAAGCAACCATCTGCACACCCAAAGTCAATGCGCAACGCTGCGGCTATATAGCGCTGACAGTAGTCGCCTTGCGCTTTGAACCATTCCCAAATTTCGGGTTCCACTTCCACGGTGACCTGAGCTTTGGGCTGCGGCATCCGCCAGTGTGCCTTTGCAAGAAACGTAACACTGGACGGTAG
>CAZANJ010000192.1:4532-6009 GCA_964486415.1 uncultured Anaerolineales bacterium | reverse complement strand
CGCGCGGCGTCTCCCGCAGCAGGGGATCGTGGTCGCCACACCGGTCTTGCACATTGTCGCCCGTTGTCGGAATCGTGGGGATAGACGTTGTCGCACGTTTTAGGGTTGGATGAAGCTATGTAGGGCGGGTTTCCATACCCGCCGATTTTTGAATCGCTTCGAAAACCCGCCTAGAGGCCTGATTTGTGCCTCAACCAGATGTGAGTATAATATATGACTGACGGTCAGTTATCCTCCCAACACAAGGAGCCAAAATGGACTTCAGCCTTACAGACGAACACAAAATGGTCGCTCGTATGGTACGGGAATTCGCGGAAAAAGAAGTAGCTCCTACCATCAAGGAGTATGATCGAGCGCAGCAGGTGAACCACGAAGCCATCGACCGTATGGCGGAGTTGGGCATCCTGGGTGTCTGCATCCCCGCTCGCTACGGCGGCCAGGGGATGGATTACATCAGCCTGGGGTTGGTGTGTGAGGAACTGGAGCGGGTGGATACCTCCCTCCGCGTGGTGATGAGCGTCCACACTGGCCTCAACAGCCTGGGCCTGCTCCAATGGGGGACCGAGGAGCAAAAGCAGCGCTGGCTGGTGCCCCAGGCACGCGGTGAGCGATACGCGGCCTACGCGCTCACTGAGCCCAACGCCGGTTCCGATCCGGTCTCGCTCACCGCCACCGCGCGCCGCGCGGGTGATGTCTACGTCCTCAACGGGGAGAAAATGTGGATCAGCCTGGCGACGGTGGCGCAGGATGTGATCGTCTTCGCCAAGACGGACCCCCAGGCCGAGCCCACCTACCGGGGCATCACGGCCTTTATGATTGAAAGCGAGATGCCGGGCGTGACCAGCGGGGACATCCACGGAAAGCTAGGCGTGCGGGCCGGCTCCACCGGTTGGATCAATATGGAGGATGTGGAGGTTCCGGTTGAAAATCGCATCGGCGAGGAGGGCGAGGGGTTCAAGATCGCGATGAGCTGCCTGGACAACGGGCGCTACACCGTGGCCGCCGGGGCGACGGGCCTGCTCCGCGCCTGCCTGGAAGCGTCGGTCGAGTATGCCAACGAGCGGCGCACCTTTGGGCGGCAGATCGGGCGACACCAGATGATCCAGCAAATGATCGCGAAGATGGCCCGTGACTATGAAGTGGCGCGTATGCTCTATCTGCGGGCTGGATGGCTCAAGAACGAGGGGCAGCGCAACACGCGCGAGACCAGCATGGCCAAGTGGTTCGCCACGGAGGCCAGCTTCTCCGCCGCCTCAGACGCGGTGCAGATACATGGCGCCTACGGCTACTCCGACGAGTACGAAGTCGAGCGCTACTTGCGCAATGCCAAGGGAGCCTGCATTTACGAAGGCTCCACACAGATTCACCAGCTACTTCAAGCCCAGTACGCTCTGGGCTATCGAGAAGATCGGCCACTACGCCGCGAGTTGCCGGGCGTGGCCTGATGCAAGATGCAGGATTCATGACGCATGACGCA
>CAZANJ010000192.1:0-4432 GCA_964486415.1 uncultured Anaerolineales bacterium | reverse complement strand
ATTTACAAGGAGGTGTCTCTTGCACATCGTAGTATGCACTAAACATACGCCTGACTCGGAAGCCAAGATGTCGGTGGATGAGGCAGGAAACGTTTCCTGGGGAGATTCGCCGTTGATCATCAACCCCTGGGACGAGTACGCCGTCGAGGAAGCGCTGTTGCTCCGCGACGAGCATGGCGGCACCGTCACTGTCATCTCGATGGGGCCGGAGGAGGCGCTGGAGGCGCTCAAGCACGCCATCGCGATGGGCTGCGACGAGGCCATCCGCGTCTGGGATGACGCTTGCGCCGGCTCCGACACGCTCGCCACGAGCTATGTGCTGGCGAAGGCCATCGAGGAGATTGGCGACGCCGATCTGATCCTCTTCGGTAAATCGGCCATCGACGCCGAGACCTGGCAGACCGGGACGGCGGTAGCCACTCGTTTGGGCTATCCGTCGCTGATGTACACCATCAACATCGCCGAGATGGATCCGGAAGGGAGGAGCATCACCGTCGAGCGGCTGCTGGAGGAGGGTCGACAGGTAGTCGAGGCCCAGTTGCCGGCCGTGGTCGGCACCACCAAAGGCATCAATGAGCCGCGCTATACTTCCTTCATCGGCATCCGCAAGGCGGCCAAGATGGATTATCCCCTCCAGACCCTGGAGGACGTCGGGGCGGAGAAGGAGAAAGTCGGGCCGAACGGTTCCGGCGTGCGCTGGCCAGAGGTCCTCGAACTGCCCAAGCGTGAGGGTACGGCTGAGATCATAGAGGGCGAGACGGTCGAAGAGGTCGCCTCCGTTCTGGTCGACAAGCTCTTGGCCGAGAAAGTTGTGTAGCAAGGGAGGAAACAATCAAGAATGAGCAACGATATTTTTGTCTGGATAGAACAGTTCGAGGGCCAGGTCGCGGGCGTTTCGTGGGAAGCGCTGGGCGCGGCGCGCTCCCTGGCGGGTGAGAACGGCGGCAGTGTGACTGCTTGCCTTTTCGGCGGTGAGGGGCTCGATGAAGTTGCCCAGGAGGCCTTCGCCTATGGCGCTGACAAGGTGCTCCTGGCCGAGGACCCATCTTTGGCCAACTTCCGAGTCGAGCCATACGCCGCACTGTTGGCCCAGGCCGCGCGTGAGGCCGAGCCGGATGTGGTACTCATCGGCGCCACCTTTCGAGGACGGGAGATGGGACCAGCGCTGGCGGTGGAGATGGAGAGCGGCTGTATCGCCGACTGCACCGCCCTGGCATATGAGGATGGTCAACTGGTCGCCACGCGCCCCATCTACGCCGGGAAGCTGCTTTCCAAGTGCATCATCCCTGAGCGACGACCGCAGATCTTCACCACGCGCGTGCGAGCTTTCGCCAAGCCGGAGCCGGACCCCGCGCGAGATGGCGAAGTGGTCAAGATGGAACCCGTCATGGCCGAGGATGAGATTTCTTCCAAGGTGACCGGCTTTAAGGAGAGCGAGGGCGGCGTCAGTCTGGGCGATGCGGCCATCATCGTCTCCGGTGGTCGCGGCGTCGACGGGCCGGAGGGGTACGAGCCCTTGCAAGAACTGGCGGATGTGCTGGGCGGCGCGATCGGCGCCTCCCGCGCCGCCGTGGACGCCGGCTGGATTCCCTATGAGTACCAGGTAGGCCAGACCGGCAAGACGGTCAGCCCGGACCTTTACATCGCCTGTGGCATCTCCGGCGCGATTCAGCACCAGGCCGGCATGCGCACCAGCAACGTCATCGTCGCCATCAACAAAGACCCCGAAGCGCCAATCTTCAAGCTGGCGCACTACGGCATCGTCGCTGACCTGTTCAAAGCGGTGCCCGCGCTGACCGATGCTCTCAAAGAGAAAATAAGCTAACACACCGTAGGGGCGGGTCTCCGTACCCGCCCATAGCGGGCCAACGACAAGGGCGGGCAACTAAGAGAGTTGCCCCTACGTTAGCATTGTAGGGGCGGGTCTCCGTACCCGCCCAATGATAAAGACAGAGCCCCGTCTTCCTGAAAAGAAGATCGGGGCTTCTGCTTGTGAATCGTCCCCACTGTGCTATAATGAAAGCCGAAATAGAGCAACCGGAGGTGTTTGTGCAATATACAAGAGATCGACGGACTAGACGAACTAGAGTCATCGCCTGGATTATCAGCTTGCTGGTCGTCATCAGCATGGGCTTGAGCATGGCGGGAATGCTGGTGACACCGCCACGGATCACGCCCACGCCGGCCCCCACGTGGACGCCTACGCCCACAACGATGTGAGAGATGAGCGGAGTAACCTACCACTCGACGCTTCCGCTGGGCCGCATTGTGCAATGCGCCGCTTTGTTTAGCTTTGGTGATCGGAATGGAACGCGAGAGAAACCGGCGCTATCCTCTCACAATGTGGAGGTTGTTGAGACGCTCCCCCGTGCAGTTAAAGCCCTGTTCGAGCGCCTGGCTGCGCTTGAAGTGGACTATTTGCTCGTCGGCGGGTTGGCCCTCTTGCGTTACGTCGATGGTCGCAACACTGAGGATGTGGACATTGTCATTTCAGTTTCTGACCTGGAGCGGATAGAGGGATTGGTCGTGGAGAGCCGCGAAAGTCACTTCATCGAGGGCCGTTTCCGTGGCCTGCGCGTCGACGGCTTGCTGACCACCCATCCACTCTTTGAGCATGTCAAAAATCACTACGCCGACCACTTCTTTTTTCAAGGTCAGCGCGTTCCCTGCGTCACTGTTGAGGGGCTGATTTTGCTCAAACTATACGCACTCCCCTCCCTCTATCGGCAACTTCAGTTCGAAAAAGTGGCCCTTTACGAGACGGACGTGATGATGCTTCTTCAAAATCACGAAGTAAAGATGGAGCCCCTTTTCGAGACATTACAGCCGCACCTTTCCGCTGGTGACCTGGAGACATTACGCGATATTCATCGTGAGATTGTGGAGCAGATAGAGAGTCGGCGCGAGCGTTTTGCCAGCGAGTGATCTTATCTTAGTGATTCGAGTCACCACCAACTCTGAAGGAATTGTAGCCTATGACTGAAAAACCGCTTAAGATTTTGTTTCTCTCCGCCGAAGCAGTGCCTTTTGCCAAAGTAGGAGGCCTGGCCGACGTGGCCGGTTCGCTTCCCAAGGCATTGCGAGCATTGGGCCACGATATCCGGCTGGCGATACCGCGTTATGGCACTATCCGCAGCAGTGAGTTCGCCCTCAAGAAAATCGGGAAACCGATTTCCGTCCCGGCCGGCTCCGGAGAAGAGCAGGTCCACCTGATGTGGAGTGATTTGGACGTGGGCCTTCCAGTCTACCTGTTCTGGAATGAGCATTACTTCACCTCCCGCGACAAGGTCTATGGCTTTGAGGACGATGCGCAGCGCTTCGTTGTCTTTGGGCACGCCGCTCTGGCTGCGCTGCGTCAGTTGGATTGGAAGCCAGACGTGATTCACGCTAATGACTGGCACACAGGCTTCGTCCCCACCTGGCTGAAAGTGACTGGCTGGCGCGAGCCATTCTACCGGGACATCGCCACTCTTTTCACCATCCATAACCTGGCCTATCAAGGCATCACCGGGCGTTTGATCCTGACCTTTGCCCAGTTGGAGGAAGTGAAACATTTGCCGGTCGAACCGCCGGGGGATGTGAACTGGATGGCACAGGGTATCGCACACTCCGATCTGGTCAGCACGGTCAGCGAGCGTTACGCGCAGGAGATTCTCACCCCGGAGATGGGGATGGGGCTTGATCCCTTACTGCAAGAGCGAGAGGATCGGCTTTTCGGCGTGCTCAACGGGATCGACTATGAGGAATGGAACCCGGCCTCCGATACCCACATCCCCCACAACTTCGATGTCGAGAGCCTCAACCGCAGGGCGACCAACAAGACCGCCTTGCAACAGCAAGCTCGCCTCCCCCCTCGCTCTGAATTACCCCTCATCGGGATGGTCTCGCGGCTTGATGAGGTCAAGGGGATGAGTTTGATGGAACCGGTTTTGACTTGGCTGATGGAGGAACGGAACGCGCAATTTGTCCTCCTGGGCACCGGGCAGCCTGAATATCACGAGATGTTTGAGCGCTTGCAAACTCGTTTCCCCAACAGGATTCGCGCCTACCTCAAATTTGATGCGGTATTGGCACGTCGAATTTACGCCGGGGCCGATATGTTCCTGATGCCCAGCGCCATCGAGCCCTGCGGGCTGGGACAGATGATCGCGATGCGCTATGGCTGCGTGCCCATCGTGAGGAGAACGGGTGGCCTGGCCGATACAGTCACCGGCTACGCTGAGGGTGGCTTGAGCACCGGCTTCGTCTTCGAGGAACTCACTCCTGAAGCCTGTCGCAAGGCAGTGGAACAAGCACTAAAGGTCTATCAGGACAAAGAGACCTGGGCCACTTTGCAGCGGCGGGGGATGACGACCGATTTCTCGTGGACCGTCTCGGCGCAAGAGTATATCAAGCTCTACCGCAAGGCGATTGAGGCGCGCGAATTCTAGCG
>CAZANJ010000191.1:0-6022 GCA_964486415.1 uncultured Anaerolineales bacterium | reverse complement strand
AGGATTTTCAAACAGGCTCTAAAAGCTAAGTGACCACAAATGAAGACTAGTGGTAGCCCCTGGGAGAAAACTTCATCGGCGATAGGCAACCGCATCTCTGACACGGACAAGGCCAGTGTCGAGATAGAGGAAGAGGAGGAAGTAACCCCCGTAGGCGGCATCACACTCCCGACCCTCCCCTTCACACTGCGGAGCCTGGCCCTGCTGCTCAGCCTGCTCTTCTTCGGCGGAGTGGCAATCGGTGGATGGCGTTTCGGTAAGTAGAGGTAGATAAATTCGCGAAGGACGCACGAGCGCCGCCGGTCACGAACCGGTGGCGCTCTTTTTTGTGAAAAACATCCCCTTGCCCATGCCGATTTGCTTATTAACCGGAAATAGAGTATCCTTTGAGAAATCAATTGAGATGACTGGCACTTGAAAAGGGCCGGTCATATGAGCAGCCAAACATTACAAGAGAGGAGAACTGTGAGCGAAAAAATAGACCGCGCCTACCGTAGGATCATCAACGCCTGGTGCATGTACGATTGGGCCAACAGTGCCTTTGCCACCACCATTATGGCCGCAGTGCTGCCCACCTTCTACAGCGAAGTGGCCGGATCGACGCTGGAGCCGGTGCAAGCCAGCGGCTACTGGGGCTACACCAACACCATCGCTATGTTGATGGTCGCCTTTGCCGCGCCCATCCTGGGCGCCATCGCCGACCATAGCGGAGCCAAGAAGCGCTTCCTGGGTGCATTTGCCGGGGTGGGCATCATCGCCACCGCCCTCCTGGTGCTGGTCAGCAGCGGCGATTGGCTGCTGGCCTCCCTGTTCTACATCTTCGGACGCATCGGTTTCTCCGGCTCCATCGTCTTCTACGATGCCTTTCTGCCCCACATCGCCCGCTCCGACGACATCGACCAGGTCTCGACGCGGGGCTTCGCCCTGGGCTACCTGGGCGGCGGGCTGCTGCTGGTGCTCAACCTGGCCTGGATTATGAAGCCGGGCTGGTTCGGACTGCCGGACGCCGAGATCGCCTCGCGTCTCTCCTTCCTCAGCGTCGCCATCTGGTGGGCCGTCTTCTCCGTGCCCCTCTTCCGCCGCGTGAGCGAGCCGCCCTTCGTGCGGCGCGAGGATGAAAGCACCAATCCAGTCAAGGCCGGCTTCCAAAGATTGGCCCGCACCTTTCGCGATCTGCGCCATTATCGCGAGCTGTTCAAGTTCCTGATCGCCTTCTGGTTCTACAATGACGGCGTGGGCACTATCATCACCATGGCCGTGATCTTCGGCAAGGAGATCGGCATCGGCACCGAGAGCCTCATCGGCGCCATCCTGGCCGTCCAGTTCATCGGCGTGCCCTTCACCTTGGCCTTCGGTCGCATTGCGCGAAAGCTGGGCACCAAGCGCTCCATCCTGGTGACCTTGGGCATGTATACCCTCATCGCCATCGGCGGCTACTTCCTCCAGACCGGTTTCCACTTCTGGATTCTGGCCTTCCTGGTGGCGACGGTGCAAGGCGGAGTGCAGGGGCTCAGCCGCTCCCTCTTCGGGCGTATGGCGCCCAAGGCCAAGACAGCTGAGTTCTTCGGCTTCTACGACGTCAGCTCCAAGTTCTCCAGCATCCTCGGCCCGACGCTCTTCGGCGTGGTGGGGCAATTGACCGGCTCCAGCCGCCTGGGCATCTTCTCCCTGGTCATCTTCTTCCTGATCGGCGCGGGGTTGCTTCTGTGGGTGGATGAGCAGAGGGGCATCCGCCTGGCCGAGGAGGAGGACCGGGCGCTGGGATTGGCTTAAGCGCCCGTGGCGTTCTTCGACGCGGGCCGAACGCTCAACATCGCCCACCGTGGAGCCAGCGCGGTCGCGCCCCAGAATACACTGACCGCCTTCGAGATGGCGGCCGAGCTGGGCGCCGAAGGGATCGAGTTCGACGTGCGCCTCTGCGCCGACGGCGTGCCGGTGGTGATCCACGACGCTGACGTTGGCGCCACGACTGATGAGCGCGGGCGCGTCTCGCGAATGACGCTGGCTCAACTGAAGCGCCTCGACGCTGGTTCCTGGTTCGATCTCCGCTTCGCGGGCGAGCGCATCCCCACGCTGGAGGAGGTGCTGGAAACCTTTGGCCACCGTCTGCTGCTCAACATTGAGTTGAAGAGCAATCTGAAGGGCGGGCTGTTGGACAAGGGACTGGAGCGGGCCGTGGTCGCGCTGGTCGAGCGGTATGAGTTGGATGGGCGCGTGTTGATTTCCTCCTTCTCTCCCTTTGCCCTGCGCCGCGTGCAGCTAATCGCACCGCACATCCCCACCGGATTGCTCTATGGAGTAAGGTCGCTGCCCATCTTTGGCCTCGCCGGGCTGATCTTGCCGAAAGATTGTGCAGCTTTTCATCCCCATTATGAAATTGTGGGGGAGAGCCACATCGCCAAGGCGCATCGACGCGGCTACCGTATGCAGACCTGGACCGTGGATGAGCCGTCCATTATGCGAAGCCTCATCGCGTGGGGCGTGGATGGGATCATCACTAACAGGCCGGATGTGCTGCGCGATGTGATTGATGATCATCACGTCCCGCTTGGCTTGGCTTCCAAATCGGAATAACTTATCCTGCTCGGCTTGGATTGCCAAACCCAAGCCTGAGCCGCTGGATTGCCAAATCCAGCGGGAGCGACAAGTGTCAGCTCGGCTTGGATTGCCAAATCGGGGGAACCCCAAAGCCTGAATCCAAAACCAATGTCAACATCCGATTCTAACCAAGAACACACTTTCGCCGGTGCTTACCATCCCCCCGACTACCGCCCCCGCTTGCTTCACCTGATCCTGGTCTTCACCGAACTACTGGGGCGCGTCTCGCCTCTGGCGCTGACCCCGGCCTGGCTGGCCTTGGCCGCCATCACCTGTTGGCCCTGGGGCGCACTGCGCATTTATGTTGCAGCCCTCTCGCTGATCGTCACGCTCGTCGATGGCCTGGGGCTGGCCCTGTTGCCACGGCTGGGGCGCTCCTTCGGGCCGGTCACGCCGCCGCTCCTGGCGCTGGCTCTCTTTCGAGCGGCACTCACCTTCGCGGTTGGCCTCCTCTGGTCGACCTGGCCCGCCTTTCTGATGATGGCTCTTTTGCAAGCCTCCGTCGCTGCCCTCGCGCTCTACGCCACCTGGATCGAACCTTCCCGCGTCGGGGTCACGCAGTCCGCGCTCCAGTCGCCAAAGCTGAAAGGAGAGTCATCCTTGCGATTGTTGCACATCAGCGATCTGCACGTCGAGCACATCACGGCGCGGGAGCGAAGACTGCTCGCTCTCGTCGAGGAATTGGAGCCTGACGTCGTTCTTCTCACCGGCGACTACCTGAATCTCTCCAGCGTGCGCGATCCCCAGGCCCAGGCCGAGGTGCGCGAACTGCTGGCCGAGCTCTGTGAGCGCTCGCGTGGCCCGGTCTATGCAATCACGGGCAGCCCGCCGGTCGATCTGGAGGGCGTCGTGCCGCAGATATTCGAGGGCCTTCCCATCACCTGGCTGCTGGATGAGAGCGTTCGGCTGTGCCTCAAGGGGCAGCGCTTGCGCCTCGTCGGGCTGCGCTGCACCCGTGAGCGCGAGTGTGACGCGCCCCGCCTGCGCCGTCTGCTGGCGGATGAGGTCCATCATCCATTCACGCTGCTGCTCTACCACTCGCCCGACCTGATGCCGGAGGCGGTGGAGCTGGGCGTCGATCTTTACCTCTGCGGGCACACGCACGGCGGTCAGCTTCGCCTGCCGCTCTTCGGTGCATTGATGACCAGTTCAGATTTCTGGAAGCGGTATGAGATGGGGCGCTACGAGGAGGGCGATACGACGCTCTACGTCAGCCGCGGGCTGGGGATGGAGGGGCTGGGCGCTCCACGGGCCCGTTTCTTGGCCCCGCCGGAGATCATTTTGTGGGCCTTGTCCTCCACTGGAAATGAGCTGGCTGACGATGATCGCAATATAACGTGACAAAAGGGGGCTCTGATAGCTTTTGGGAGCACTTTGAGGGCAATCTGGTAGCTTTTGGGAGAACACATCTGTTATAATCCCCATTGCTAAATCGCCGGAAGTTCGTCGTCCGGCGATTTTGAGTGTGTGGGATTAAGTTTTTATGAGAGATAACAGAAGAAAAAAATCATCCCGGCTATCCGGATTCTATAAATGGCCTCTGGAAGAGCGCGTTGAGGAGATCGCTCGCTGGGCAGATCTGACCGATGCCGATGTTGCGACCTTGCGTGACGCGATGAGGGGCGATCTGGCGCGGGCCGACCAGATGATCGAGAATGTGGTCGGGCTGCACGCCTTACCGCTGGGTATCGCGGTTAATTTCGTGGTCAACGGGCGGGATGTTCTGATTCCCATGGTGATAGAGGAGCCCTCAGTGGTGGCCGGCGCATCCTTCGCGGCCAAGCTGGCCCGGGCTGATGGTGGCTTCCGGGCCACGACAACCGCACCGGAGATGATCGGACAACTCCAGGTGCTCGATGTGGCCGATCCCTGGGCGGCCCGCTTTGATCTGCTCGCGGCACGCGAAGAACTGCTGGCCCTGGCGAACGAGAGCGATCCGCTGCTGGTGGAGTTGGGCGGCGGGGCGCGTGACCTGGAGGTTCGCGTGCTGGAGCGGACCGCAGCCGGGCCGATGTTGGTCCTGCATCTCATCCTCGATTGCCGCGACGCGATGGGGGCCAACGCGGTCAACACTGCCTGTGAGGCGCTGGCCCCTACCATCGAGCAGATCACGGGTGGGCGCGTTCTCCTGCGCATTCTCTCTAATTTAGCCGATCGGCGGCTGGCGCGGGCGCGCTGCACTGTGCCGGTCGAAGCGCTGGGCTTCGGCGATTTTACCGGCGAGCAAGTTGCTCAGGGCATCTTCGAGGCCGGGGCTTTCGCCGCCGCCGATCCCTATCGCGCCGCTACCCACAACAAGGGCATTATGAACGGCATAGATGCCGTCGTGCTCGCTACGGGCAACGATTGGCGCGCGGTCGAGGCCGGCGCTCACGCTTATGCCGCTCGGACGGGCCGTTACACCAGCCTGAGCGTCTGGGAGCGCGAATCTTCTGAGGCCAAGGGCGCTCTGGTTGGCACTTTGGAATTGCCATTGGCGCTGGGCGTTGTGGGAGGCGCGACGCGTGTCCATCCCACGGCCCAGGTGGCGCTCAAAATTCTGGGCGTCGAGAGCGCCCGCGAACTGGCCGAGATTACGGTCGCTGTAGGACTGGCGCAGAATCTGGCGGCGTTGCGTGCGCTGGCGACTGAGGGCATCCAGCGGGGGCATATGCGGCTCCACGCTCGACAGGTCGCCGTCGCAGCCGGGGCTACGGGGAACGAGGTGGCGCAGGTCGCGGCACAGATGACCGACACAGGCGCTGTGCGATCTGATCGAGCGGAGGCGATTCTGGCCGAATTGCGCGAGAGTAGCATCGAACGATAGGGGCTGGGGTGTGGAAATAGCTCTAAATTCCCATTGCGTTCCACCCGGTCCAGAGGTTACACTGTATGTAGGAGGGAGTAAGTTCTGTATTTTGGGCCCAGGCTGGAACGACGCAATCGGCGGTGAGGCAAATCTCAAGCTGGCAAGGGTATATGGGCGGGGCGTTCTACGTAAGTGATGGGGATGCGCTTTGGAGGGGAAGGGGTGAAGGCAGAGGCCTTCAGAAAGCGATTGACGGGCGGGTTGGTGATGATTTTCAGCACGATGCGGGCCATATCTCCCGGCAGGTTTTCCAAGCCAGTGACGGGAAAACTGAGGGGGCCCATTTCTGTTGGGCGAGCCAGCAGCGAGAAATCGAGAATGCTCAGCCCGGCCGCCCTTTCCTGTTCAAGGTTAAAACGGAGCAAAATGTGCTCAGTCAGTTCAACGGCGCAGGTTGCCTCAATACCTTTGAAGACGACTTCGAGAATGTCGCTCTCTTCGTCGTAGGCAAGGTGAATGGCTTGACCATTATCCACAAATTCCACTCTTTGAACTTGCATATCGTGTATACTCACTATCTGTCTAAGCGATGAACGTAAAGCTCCCAGGCGGTCTTGACAAAATTATTGGAAGTCA
>CAZANJ010000190.1:0-6039 GCA_964486415.1 uncultured Anaerolineales bacterium | reverse complement strand
GCTCTGGATCGCCAGATCCAGAGCTAAACTCGCTGGATTTGGCAATCCAGCGGGAGCGGCGCAGGTAGACTATTTATTTCCATGTCCCAGTCCAGAAGTAGGTCCTCGTATGGAATATGGTGTGTCGTCATTCACCTCGTGCCATTTGCTGCCCCCTTCTTTGTTGTGATGTAGTTCCTCATCTGAAACCTGTCTTATATCATAAGCATTTGAATCCACTGAAAAATTCCCTGGGAATATTGCCAGTGGGCCATGGTCAAAGGGGCGAATCGTTTTGTGTGAGGCAATATGTGATTTGTCTATTGACATATTACATATAGAGTGATATACTTGAAGTGCTGGAGATTTACTTGAATATAAATCGGGGGAAAGAGGGTGCCGAGACGAAGGCAAGGTAGAAGGTGGCAGCAAGAAGGATATTCCCGCCGCGCGGTGCGGTTTCTGGAGCCGATTATGCTCCTGCTCCTCCATCACAGGCCGGCTCACGGTTATACCTTGATCGATCAGCTCAGTGAGTTCGGTCTGGGGGATATGGATCCCAGCGCTGTTTATCGAGCGCTGCGCAGTATGGAGGAGAGGGACTGGGTAGCTTCGACCTGGGATGAGGAGCAGACCCAGGGGCCGCCACGACGGGTCTATCACCTCGCCGAGCTGGGTGATGAGGTGTTGCGGTGGTGGACACAGGACCTACGTGAGACGCAAGGGATGATTGAGCATGTTATAAACACGTACGCTCAGCATATGGAAGAGGGAAAAGGGGATTATCATTGACGCGCTTGGTGAAGTTATAGAACAAGGGGTAAGATCAGAATGAAGAAAATCGGCATCATCATTTGCAATCGCTATCATACCTGTGCGGGGGGAAAGTGCTTGCGGTCCTTGCGAAATCGGGAGGGTGCTTTCACGCTGTACGAGGGCGAGGAGGTCGAACTGGTTGGCTATGCCACCTGTGGCGGCTGTCCTGGCGGCAACGTGGAGTATGCCCCGGCGGAGATGAAGAAGAACGGCGCTGAAGTGATCCATCTAGCTACAGGGCTGGTGGTGGGTTATCCGCCATGTCCACGCCTTCAGGCTTTCTGCGATTTCATTCCGGCCAAGTATGGCCTGGAGGTAGTCATCGGCACCCATCCCATTCCGCAGAATTATTATCTGACGCATGGGGAGCTGGGGACCTGGCAGTCATCCGTGTGGCAAGAGCGCATTCGGCACGTCTTGGCGGATGAAGAGACGCGCTTAGCCTACGATTAGAGACGGACTAGCCTCCCTGGGCAGCGTGAGCCATCGCGTGCTGGTTCAACCCGTGTGTCAGTGAGGGTCATCAAATCCAAGACGAGCGAACGGGCATTTTTTCAAAGCGGGCGGGCACGGAGTCCCGCCCCTGCGAAGCGGTCTATGCGAATTTCTAACGATCTGGATAGGACTACGAGGAGGTTTAACGAGACGAACAATAAGAACAATAAGAACAAGAATATCAAGAGTAGCGCAACAAATGAGCGTTTTAGTCGGACTTACTTAATGGCAAGCGGGTTTCGTGACAGGTGATTCACTTCCCGCAATAGTTTATAAAATGCAAAAGGAGCATAAAACAATGAAGCAGGCTGACATTGTTGTCGTAGGTGGAAGTGCTGCCGGGTTGACTGCTGCGATCACGGCGCGGCGACACTATCCAGATAAGACAATTCTGATGGTGCGTGAGGAGGAGCAAGTTCTGATACCATGCGGTATCCCCTACATTTTCGGCACGCTGGGAGATCCTCAGAAGAACCTCATCCCTGATGCAGTGCTGGAGAAAAATGACATCGATCTATTTGTCACAAAAGCGACGGGCATAGACCGGGACGAGAGTGTCCTTCACACCGAGGCAGGCGACACGAGCTACGAAAGACTCATTTTGGCCATGGGTTCAAGGCCGGCTATGCCGCCCATACCGGGGTTCGAGTTGGATGGCGTTTTCGCCATAGTCAAGGATGTTGAGTACCTGAGCGGGCTTCAGCAATGGCTTGAAACGGCCCAGAACGTGGTCGTGATCGGTGGCGGCTTCATCGGGATCGAGTTTGGCGATGAGATCAACAAGGGCGATGATAAGAACGTCACCATCGTCGAGATGCAGACACATTGTCTCATGCTGGCCTACGACGAGGAGTTCTGCATCGAGATGGAAGAAGTGATCGAATCCAGGGGGGTCAATATCCAAGCCCCCGGCAAAGTGCAGCGCATAACGGGTAACGGTCGCGTGGAGAAGGTGGTCCTGGCCGACGGCGCCGAGATCGAGGCCGATACCGTCATCGTCGGTGTGGGGGCTGTGGCGAACGTGGATCTGGCGAGAGAGGCCGGGCTACGCCTGGGCTTGACCGGTGGTATCAGGGTGGATCGGACAATGAGGACCTCCGATAAGAACATCTACGCCTGCGGCGACTGTGCCGAGAAGATCTCCTTCTTCGGCGGGCGGCCCTCGCCGCTGAAGCTGGCCTCTATCGCCACGCTGGAGGCCCGCATCGCCGGAGCCAATCTCTTCGGCATCAAGCGCGAGAACGTGGGCACGGTGGGCGTATGGTCGACGGCTGTGGGTAATGTCGCGCTGGCGACCGCCGGATTGACCGAGAGTATGTCCAAGGAGCGAGGCTACGACGTGGTCGCTGTGACCATCGCGGGTCCCAACCGCCATCCGGGCATCATGCCGGGCGCGGCGAAGACCAAGGTTAAACTGGTGTTCGAGCGCAACTCCGGCGTCGTCCTGGGGGGTCAAGTGATGGGCGACCCCACAGCCGGTGAGGTCATCAACGCCATCTCCGCCTGTGTGCAGAGTCGCATGACGGCCGAGGACATGTCCATGTTCCAGATAGGCACCCATCCCGCGCTGACGGCTTCGCCCATTGCCTATCATATCGTGAACGCCGCCGAGGTAGCCATAGGCAAGATGCGTGGGCAGCGGTGAAGATCATTACTGATGGAGGTCAATGATGTCGAAGATACTTATCATAGACGATGACCCGGATTTCCGCTATGCTATGCGGATGGTTCTCAAGGGTGAAGACTTTGAGGTAGAGGAAGCGACAGCCGGGAAGGAAGGCGTAAGCAAGGTTTTGGATTGGCAGCCAGATCTTGTGATCCTGGATGTTATCATGGAGGAAGATCTGGAAGGCTTCAAGGTGGCGCGGGTGCTTAGAGAAGAGCACAACTTGATGGACTTGCCCATCCTTATGCTCACTGCCGTGCATAGCGTTCGAGAGGTGCCCTATCGCTTTGCTCCCGATGAGGAGTATTTGCCGGTAGATGTCTTCATGGATAAGCCAATCGAGCCAGATGAGCTCATCAAGACCGTGGAGGATATGCTGGGAGAACGCCGAGAGGAGCCAGTGTATCCCCTGTAGCATTCACGTTCGTGTTGGGGGAGAGCCTGGAGGAAAGGATGGGCACAGTATGCAGATCGAGATTATTGGAGCAGAATCGCTGGGAGTGCGCGGACTCTCCTGTGTAATACAGACCAAGGACCGTAAGATCGTGATCGATCCCGGTCTGGCGTTGGGCTACCAGCGCCACGGACTGCTGCCCCATCCCGCCCAGGTCGCCGTCGGTGAGTGTGTGCGCCGGAAGATTCTGGCGGCGTTGGAGGAGGCCAGCGACGTGGTGATAAGCCACCTCCACGGCGATCATGTACCCCTGCCCGATGCCAACCCTTATCAGTTGAAGGCTCAGCGTGTTGCGCCTTTCTGCCGGACAACTCGCTTCTGGGTCAAAGGGCCTGCTGGGCTCTCCTCTAACATGATACATCGCAGAACCGCGCTAAGCGAGGCGCTGGGCAAGAAGCTCCCGAATGCCGAGGGGCAAAGCGCAGGGCTGTTGACCTTCTCCCCACCGGAACCACACGGGGAGCTGAATACCCACCTCGGCGCGGTGATGATGACCCGCGTTGAGGCCGATGGTACCGTTTTCGTGCATGCATCCGACATCCAACTACTCAATGACAGAGCGGTGTCTTTGATCTTGGACTGGCAGCCAGATATAGCGCTGGTCGGCGGGCCGCCGCTTTACCTCGCCAGAGTGATGGGGAAGCGCAAGCGGCGCGGAGCCTGGAGGCGGGCTTTGCGCTTGGCGCGAGGGATGGATGTACTGATACTCGATCATCATCTGTTGCGCTGCGCCGAGGGCCTCTCCTGGCTGGATCGTCTCTCGGCCGAGACAGGCCAGCGGGTCATCTGTGCCGCGGACTTCATGCAGCGTCCCCGTTGTCTGCTGGAGGCCCGGCGCGAGCAGTTGTACGAGGAGATGCCGGTGCCCTATGGTTGGCACAAGGCCTATGCGCGGCATAAGGTGGACACACGCGGTTATCGGAGCTATAAGGAGAAGCACCAATGTTCGTAAGCGATCGCATGAGTGCACCGGCGGTGACCATAACGCCAGGGACAACGTTTCACGAAGCGCTGCAACTGATGCACTGCAACAGGTTTCGGCTGCTCCCAGTGGTGGACGAAAGCGATCAACTCTTGGGCATCGTGGCTGAGCGTGACCTGGTGCAACCCTCTCCGTCGCGGGCCGGCGCGCCCAGCGTCTGGGAGCTGAACCGGCTCGCCAAGGTCCCGATTCGGGAGATGATGACGGAGGAGGTCATCACCACAACCCCGGATGTCCCAGTCGAGGATGTCGCTCAGGTGATGGCTGATAACAAAGTCGGCGGGCTGCCCGTGGTAGATGAGCAAGGACGTGTCATCGGCATGATCACCGAGACAGACATTTTCAAGGCTTTCATCGAGATTTTCGCCGGAGGCCGCTCGGGGTTGCGCTTGACGTTGGAGATCCCGGAGACGATGGATGTCCTACTGGAGCTGGGCCAGGCCATCTCGGAGTTGGGAGGTAACATCGTGAGCGTTGGCTCTTTCTATGTTGAGTTATCTGGCAGGCGGGGGTTGGTCGTCAAGGTTCGGGATGCGCGGAAGGGCCAGCTTGTGAATACACTTGAGGCCCTTGGCGAAAACGTGGTCGATGCCCGTGAAACGTAGGCTGGGAGTGGCCACAAAATGGGATTTTGACCGTCCAGGAGGGCTGAGAATATGATATCATTCGGACCGGTTCCATCCAGACGCTTGGGGCGCAGCTTGGGGATCAATAATATCCCGCCCAAGATATGTACCTATTCTTGCGTCTATTGTCAACTGGGACGCACTATCAGTATGCAAGTCAAACGCCGCGCATTCTACGAACTGGAGAAGGTCTTGCGGGATGTCCGGGATAAGGTCGAAAAGACGAGGGATTCCGGGGAGGAGATTGATTATCTCACTTTCGTGCCCGATGGAGAGCCAACCCTGGATATCAACCTCGGCCGCGAGATCGAGCGGCTGAAATCTTTGGGTATCAAGATAGCCGTGATCAGCAACAGCTCTCTTATCTGGCGTGAGGATGTGAGAGATGAGCTGATGAATGCCGATTGGGTCTCTCTGAAGATGGACGCTTTGCAGGAGAAAACATGGCGCAAGGTCAATCGACCTTATGGCACCTTGGAGTTGGAAGCGATCTTGGACGGGGCCCTTGAATTTGCGAGTAATTTCAAGGGAGAACTGTCGACGGAGACGATGTTGGTTGAAGGTATCAACGACACCGATGACAATCTGAGAGCTGTCGCTGACTTTTTGGCTCGTTTGAGCCCCAGTACGGCCTATTTGGCGATCCCAACCAGGCCGCCGGCCGAGGAATGGGCAGGCCCGCCGGATGAGGAAATCATCAATCGGGCCTATCAGGTGCTGAACGAGAAATTAGATCGCGTGGAGTATCTGATTGGTTACGAGGGCAATGCTTTCTCCTTCACGGGCGATGTCGAGGATGATCTGTTGAGCATTACCTCGGTTCATCCGATGCGGGAGGACGCTGTTGGTGAGTTCCTGTCCCGGGCGGAGGCCGATTGGGCCGTGGTAAATCAGTTGATCGACCAGGGACAGCTCGTAAGGATAGACCACAATGGAAGGGCATTTTATATGAGGAAGCTCCATCCGACGATGTGAAGCGCCCCTTGATGGGTGTAGCGCGACACGTCACGTTGACCAATAC
>CAZANJ010000189.1:2394-6065 GCA_964486415.1 uncultured Anaerolineales bacterium | reverse complement strand
GACTTCCGAAGTCTGTCCTCCCCCAACTTGTAAATGCGCCCTGCGGCAGGTATGGAAACCTGCCCTACATAGGGTAGCGAAGTGTCCCTCCTTGGGTGTTGTTGCTCTTAAGGGATCGCCAGATCCCGTCTAACTGCCGGATATGAATCCGGCGCGAGCAGATCGAATTACTCTTTGGCTCCGTTGCGTCAAGGTTAGAATCTGAGAGAATCGACTATGGCAAGCATAACCTACGAAGAACTGATGGACCTACTCGATGGCCCCGCACCGCTTTCACTGGTCGGCTTGGACCTGAGCGGGCTGGACCTGAATAGATTGGACCTCAGTGAGGCGGACCTTTCCACGGCCAACCTGCACGGGGCCGATCTGAGCCAGGCCAATCTGAGCGGCGCTAACCTGCACCGGGCTAACTTGAGCGAGGCTAATCTTGAGTGGGCTAACTTGAGCGAAGCTAATCTCAGTTGGGCTGATTTTTCCTCTGCTCTTTTAGATGAGGCCATCCTGCGTCGTGCGCTCTACAACCACGCCACTAAATGGCCAACCGGTTTTGATCCCCGAAGCTCTGGCGCGCTTGGGATTGAGTCCGGCGTTGACTTGTCTGGAGCCAGGCTGTCTGGAATATCCCTGGCCGGGGTGAATCTGAATGAGGCAGATTTGCGCGAGGCCGATTTGCAGGGAACTGATTTGAGCCGCGCTAACTTGAGCGGGGCTAATTTGGAGCTTGCTAATCTACGCGAGACCGACCTCCGTTGGGCCGATCTGGACTCCGCTCGCCTGGAGCAGGTGCTGCTGGACAGGGCGCTCTATAATGACCAGACCGTCTGGCCCGCCGACTTCGATCATCGGCATAGCGGCGCGATTGGGCCAGGGGCCTGCTTATCCGGCGGCGATCTATCCGAGATTTCTCTGGAAAAGGTCGATCTGCACGAGGCCGATCTGCATAGTGCCAACTTGCATCGCGCTGACCTGCGCAAAGCCGACCTGAGCGGGGTTGACCTGAGTGCCGCCGATCTGCGTGAGGCCAATCTGGGCAGCGCCTGCCTGCGCCGCGCTGACCTGAGCGGCGCCGACGCTCGCGGAGCTCACCTGGTCGGCGCTGACGTGCGCGACTCCGATCTGCACCAGGCCAACTTGCGCGGTGCCAGTATGAGGGGCATACACCTGGCCCGCGCCGATCTGCGCGAAGCTAACCTGAGCCATTCAGATCTGCGCGAAGCCGATCTGCGCGAGGCCAACTTGAGTGGCGCCGACTTGCGTGGGGCCAACTTGGAAGAAGCTCTCTTGCCAAGGGCCGACCTGAGCGGCGCTCTTCTATCGGGGGCCGATCTGCGCAGAGCCGGGCTGCTGGAGGCTGTCCTGGATGAGGCTACCCAGGTGGAGGAAAAATGGCGTCTCGTTTGGCGCATCGTCAACCAGGGAGCTCCAGGGCATGATCTGAGCGGTGTCGATCTCAGCGGGGGCTATCTGGCGCGGGCTGACCTGAGCGGCGCTGATCTGCATGGGGCTGATCTCAGCGGGAGCGACCTGCGCAAGGCCGACCTGAGCGCTGCTGACTTGGCGGGTGCCCTCTTGCGCAAGGCGCAGTTGCTCGGCGCTGATCTGCACCAGGCCAATCTGCAAGAGAGCAACTTGAGCGAGGCCGATTTGAGTGGAGCGAACCTGAGCCTCACTGACCTGCGCGAGGCTGACCTGCGCCGGGCCAACCTCCACCTTGCCGATCTGAGCAGATCCGATATGCGCTGGAGCAATCTGAGAGAGGCCATCCTCCGCGAGGCCAACCTGGTGGGCGCTGTCCTGATTGAGGCTGATCTTCGGGGCGCCGACCTGCGCCAGGCCGTTTGCAAGCCCAAGGGGCCCCGACTTTCCCCCGGCGAGGCCAATCTGTGGAAGGCTGACCTGCGCCGGGCCAACCTGAGAGGCGCCGAGATAACCGATAGGCAACTCAGTCGAGCTAAATCACTGTCCGGCGCGACTAGCCCGAATGAGGTGACAAGTACGTAGGGGCAATCCGCGTGGTTGCCCGAATATGCAGGTGACAAGTATGGGAGCTAGCAACCTCATCCTAACCGGCTTCATGGGCACTGGAAAGTCTGCCGTGGGACGCGAAGTGGCGCGGCGGCTGGGCCGCTCCTTTGTGGATATGGACGCCGAGATCGAAGCGCGGGCCGGGAAATCGATCCCGCGCATCTTCGCCGAGTGTGGCGAGGCTGCTTTCCGCGAGATGGAAGGTGTGCTCTGCAAAGAGCTGAGTATGCGAGACAACCTGGTGATCTCCACCGGCGGCGGCACATTGGTCGATCCAGAAAATCGTGCCCTGATGATGGCTAATGGCCTGGTCGTCTGCCTGAACGCCACTCCAGAGGCGATCCTGCGCCGCGTGGGCCATAAAGATGCCCGTCCCTTGCTCGATGTGGACGATCCCCGCGCGGAGATAGAGCGGCTACTGACCGCCCGCCGAGAGGCCTACACTTCCATCCCCTGGCAGATTGATACTACCGATCTTTCAGTAGCGGAATGCGCCGAGCGCGTGATCTCCATCGCGGAGGCCAAAAGCCTTTCGGTTCGCTATCCCGGCGGGGCGTATGAGATTCGCATCGGCACGGGGATGTTGGCGCACGTCGGCGGAGCGCTGCGGGCGGCCGGCTTGCCGATAGGGACGCGCTTGGCCCTAGTCTCCAACGACGTGGTCGCGCCACTCTACGCCGAGCGAGCCGAAGATTCTCTTCGTGTAGCGGGTTTGCGGCCTTTTCGCTGCGTTATCCCCGACGGCGAGCAGCACAAAACGCTCGCAACCGTCCACTCGCTGTATGATCAATTCCTGGCGGCTGGGCTGGACCGCAGCGGGATGGTGCTCTCCTTGGGCGGCGGGGTCACGGGCGACATCGCAGGCTTCGCGGCGGCGACTTTCATGCGCGGCGTTCCTTTCGCACAGGTCCCCACGACCGTGCTCGCGATGGTGGATGCCAGCGTGGGCGGCAAGACGGGCGTCGATCTGCCGCAGGGCAAGAACCTGGTCGGTGCTTTCAAACAGCCGTTGACCGTGGTCATCGATCCCGCCGTGCTGGATACATTGGAGGAGGCGGAATTCCGTTCCGGGATGGCAGAGCTGATCAAGCACGGCGTCATCGCCGATCCGGAACTTTTCGCGCTCGTAGGGGCGACGCGCCCTGATCGTCCGACCATAGATGCCGAGGTGATCGCTCAGGCAGTGCGTGTCAAGATCGACGTGGTCGAGGATGACCCTTTCGAGCACGGTCGCCGGGCCACGCTCAACCTGGGGCATACGGTGGGCCATGCACTGGAGAAGCTGAGCGGCTTTGAGCTGCGCCACGGCGAGGCGGTGAGCATTGGAATGGTGGCCGCGGCTTGCATTTCGGTCGAGCTGGGCCTGGTCGAGCCAGCTTTGGTGGAGCGCATCGAAGCGACGCTTGCGGCCTGGGAGCTACCCGTGCGCTGTCCACCTTTCGACAGGCTCAAGGAGCAGCCGTTCAAAGTCGAAGCGATCTGGCAGGCAATGGCCCACGATAAGAAACGCCAGGGCGATAACTTGCGCTGGGTGCTTCCGCGTGCCATCGGCGAGGTGGAGATCATCGCGGATGTCCCCCCGTCAGTGGTCAAAGCCGTGCTGCGGGAGCTAGGCGCAACCGTTTACAATCTGCATAGGAGTAAGT
>CAZANJ010000189.1:0-2294 GCA_964486415.1 uncultured Anaerolineales bacterium | reverse complement strand
CCCTCAACCCTCAACACTTAATTCTCAATCCTCAATCCTCATCTTGCATGGCCCGAACCTGAACCTGCTGGGGCGGAGGGAGCCGGAGACCTATGGGCGCGTGACGTTGGACGAGATCGAGGCCGCTTTGCATGAGGCCGCCGGTGAGCGCGGCGCTGAGCTGCGCTTTTTCCAGTCCAACAGCGAGGGTGCGCTGATCGACGCGCTGCACGAGGCGATGGATTGGGCCGATGGGGTGCTGATCAATCCTGGCGGCTACACGCATACCAGCGTCGCGCTGCGGGACGCCATCGCCGGTGTCGGGCTCCCCACCGTCGAAGTCCATCTCTCGAATATCCACGCCCGCGAATCATTCCGCCATCGCTCCCTCATCGCGCCGGTCTGTGTGGGGCAGATCTGCGGCTTTGGTTGGCGCAGCTACTTGCTGGGCTTGTGGGCTTTGTTGGAGTATTTGAATGGAGAATGAAGAATGGAGAATGGTGAATGAGGCATGAATGTTGATTTTTAGCGGAGAGGCACGTTACAGATTGGTTCAATCTCCAAGATTGAACCAATCTCCACAAGAAATGGAGGCACATTATGACAAATGATTCCGAACGACATACTCAGATCGAGGAGCTGCGCCAGATGCGCGAGGAGGCCCGCCTGGGCGGTGGGCAGGAGCGCATCGACCGCCAGCATGCCAAGGGTAGGATGACGGCGCGTGAGCGGGTGCAGAAGCTGCTCGACCCCGGCTCTTTCCGTGAGCTGGATATGTTCGTCACGCATCGCGCCGTCGGCTTCGATGTGGAGAAGCGCAGGTATCTGGGCGATAGCGTCATCATCGGCTGGGGCACCATCGAGGGCCGGCAGGTTTACGTCTTCTCGCAGGATTTCACCGTCTTCGGCGGCAGTCTCTCCGAGGCTCACGCCGAGAAGGTCTGCAAGGTTATGGACCTGGCGATGAAGAACGGTGCGCCCGTCATCGGGCTCAACGATTCAGGCGGCGCACGCATCCAGGAGGGGGTGGTCTCTCTGGCTGGATATGCCCACATCTTCCTGCGCAATGTGCTGGCCTCCGGCGTAGTGCCGCAGATTTCGGCCATTATGGGGCCTTGCGCGGGCGGCGCGGTCTACTCCCCGGCGATGACCGACTTTATCCTGATGACCAAGGAGACCAGCCATATGTTCATCACCGGCCCTCAGGTGATCAAGGAGGTCACCCGCGAGGAGGTGTCGTTCGAGGAACTGGGCGGGGCGATGACGCACGCCTCCAAGAGCGGGGTGGCACACTTCGCCGCCGAGGACGAGGAGCACTGTCTGGGCCTGATCCGTCAGTTGCTGAGCTATGTCCCGCAGAACAATCTGGAGGATCCGCCCTTCGTCCCCACCGATGACCCTGATGATCGCATGGACGAGGAGCTGAAGACCATCGTACCGGACAGTCCCAACAAGCCCTACGATGTCAAGGACGTCATTCACCGCGTGGTTGATGATGGGCGTTTCCTGGAGGTGCATGATCACTGGGCGCAGAACATCGTCGTGGGCTTCGCGCGGCTGGGAGGGCGCTCGGTGGGCATAGTTGCCAATCAGCCCGCCATGCTGGCCGGGGTGTTGGATATCGACGCCTCGCGTAAGGGCGCGCGTTTCGTGCGTTTCTGTGACGCTTTCAATATCCCGTTAATTACCTTCGTGGATGTGCCGGGTTTCCTGCCGGGGCTGGATCAGGAGCACAACGGGATCATTCTCAATGGCGCCAAGCTGCTCTGGGCTTACTGCGAGGCCACGGTGCCCAAGATCACCATCATCACCCGCAAGGCCTACGGCGGGGCCTACGACGTGATGAGCTCCAAGCACATCCGGGGCGACATCTCCTACGCCTGGCCCTCGGCCGAGATCGCGGTGATGGGGCCAAAGGGCGCGGTCAATATCATCTTCCGCAAGCAGATCGCCGCCGCCGAGGATCCGCAGGCCGAGCGGGAGCGGTTGGTGGATGAGTATCGTGAGCAATTCGCCAACCCCTACGTCGCGGCAGGGCGGGGTTACGTGGACGACGTGATCGAGCCCCAGCAGACTCGCCCACGCCTCATCGAAGCGCTGGAGATGTTGCAGAACAAGCGGGATACGAACCCGCCGAAGAAGCATGGGAATATGCCGGTGTAGGGTGTGGGTTGCGGGTTGCAAGTTAGTGTCATTCGCTATTCGCCTGGAGCGTGGGGATAAGAAGTACCCTTTCCAGCCCACATCGGCCTAGCGAGGTGCTCCCGCCGACTTTAGGGGTTTCCAAGTTTTAAAACCTTCTAGGTCCGCATCGG
>CAZANJ010000188.1:0-6087 GCA_964486415.1 uncultured Anaerolineales bacterium | reverse complement strand
ATACTGTTCAAAAGACGCCGGGTGACACACCCGGCTTGAGCGGCTGAGTAGATACTCTTTGGAGATTGTTCTGAGGAATAGAAAGACGGCACAGGCGCAAGAAACCTGTGCCGTCTTTGGGGACGAGCTAGACGCACGCTTGGCTTGTCAGCTCGTGACCCAGTGGAGGGTTCAACTCTTTCAGGGAGGCCGGGATAGCCTTGCCGGTAGTTTTCCAGTGCCCTGTAGAGCGTTGTCTAGGTAGTATCCTATGAAGTCGTGTCAGTTGTTTTGTAGCTTCGGTCGACGATAAATGAACCAGTACACCGCTGCCACCAGGAACCCTCCTCCAAAGATATTGCCCGTGGTCACGGCGACTAGGTTGTGAAGGAACCCAAGTATGTTGAGGTTGACCAAGTCGCTGGCCACCTTTCCAGCAGCTTCTACAACTTGGGGCTCGCCTTTAAGCACGATCCCCATCGGGATGAAGTACATATTGGCGATGCTGTGTTCGAAGCCGGATGCTACGAAAGCTGTGATGGGGAAGATAATGGCCATTATCTTGTCCATAACACTGCGACCGCTCAAGCACAGCCATACTGCTAGACAGACCAGTGCGTTGCACATAATGCCGCGCGCCAAAGCTTCAGTGAATGATAGATTGACCTTGGCGTTGGCGATGTTCAAAGCTGTTGCGCCGACGTGATAGTCAGAAAACGCCCATTGGCTGGTGAAGTACATAAACAACACTGTTACCAGCGATCCAATGAGATTGCCGAGGTAAACTACGACCCAGTTGCGCATGACCTGCCCAAGTGTTAACTTCTTGGCTACCCAGGCCATGACGATCAAGTTGTTGCCTGTGAATAGTTCGGCGCCTGCTATGACGACCAGAATCAGACCCAGGCAGAAAACTAGGCCGCCTACAAGTTTGTTCATACCGAAGTGTAGACCGCTGTTGGTGATAACGAGTGTGAAGAATTCCGCCCCCAAGCCGATGAATGACCCGGCCAGAACGGCGAGGGCGAACATACTCCATATGTCCATATTGGCTTTTTTGACACCGACATTCTCCATCCGCTCTGCCATCTCCAGCGGCGGATGTGCGTCTATTGTGATTCGTTCAGCCACGGTTGTCTCCGTTGTAGTAAGGCATCGTATGCCGCATTAGCCCGCGTGTTGTTTCTGTGCGAAACTTTGCGGAGCCAGGGGCGCTTTGTGGATTGCTTGCCGAACGAACTGGTACAAACCGGCAGCCAGGGTGACCCACACAACACCAGGTACGATGAACGTGATACCGACGCTGAAAACATCTAATAAACTTTGCATATTCATCAGTTTTTCTCCTTTTTGTTCTTTGGTTTGGTTATAAACAACCCGGTTACGAACTTTTGCAAGCAATGGGTTGCCCGATAAGAACCGGGGTGCCAAGCCAGTATCCCGGTAGTGAAGAGCTTTAAGTGGGACGCTTACCAGATTTCTTGTTGCAGCCTGCAGTCCAGCCATGTGCGTTGCCGCTTGCTCAAGCGACCCACACGTTGCTCAATCCACTTGATGTCTCCACTCATCAATGCAGCTTTCTCTTCCGAGGTGAGGTCGTAACTCTTGAGCGCTTGGGGTCCGTTATGGGTGAGTTCGGCGATGAAGCGGGAATCCTTCGCTGCTCTCTCCAGAACCTTTATGACTTCACTCTCTTGATCGTAAAGAGGACGAAAGACCGGCGCTGTGATAAAAGTTGGTACTTCTGTCAGTTGATTTATAACTACTGTCTCTTGCCTTTGCATTTTATCCCTCCTACATGTTGGTGGGTGATGTTGCTGCCCCGTCACCCGATTTCTTATCTTACCTTGACGTAAGTATACCCATTTTAGGGGTTCTTGTCATCGGTCAAGATGCCCAACTTCACACTGTGGGTAAGGCTTATTGTTCACCTCGGCATAATGTCCAAATCAAGTATAGGCATAATCTTTTTTTGCACTCCTGCTGATGCTAGAATGTGGTTTATGCTTATAAACAATAGGCAATTTAGCCTATGCAATAGACTGATATAGCGAAAGGCATCCTGTGAATAGCACAGGATGCCTTTCGCGGTTCAAGTTTACTCACAAGCGTTTTTTAGAAGCTGTCGCAGGATGCTGGCCCGTAAGTTGTCTTCTTATCTTCTCAAAGAGGCGTGATTTGTGTTCAGGGATTGGTTAGGCTATCCCCCGATTTCTGACATCGCGCGTCCCTCCGGTAGCATATGCTCTTTCAAGTGATGGCGCATTGGCTTGCGATTGATGCCCTCCACGATCAGCGCTTTTATCTCATCTGCGTCGGCACCCTCGCGCAGTGGCGTGCGCAGATCGATCTCCTGTTCGGATAGCAGACAAGGCCGTAGCTGCCCATCGGCGGTGAGGCGCAGGCGATTGCACTTGTAACAGAAATGCTCGCTGATGGGCGTGATGAAGCCGATGGTACCTTTCGCCCCAGGCAGGCGATAGTAACGGGCCGGTCCGCTCCCGATGCGCATCTTGACCGGTTCCAGCTCGCCCAGCGCCTCCTCGATCCGCTCGCGGGTCTCCTGAGCTGTCACGACCTTTTCCTCCCAGGTGGCGTTCATCAGTTCGCCGTTGCCGACTGGCATCAGTTCGATGAATCGGATGTTCCACCAGTCGGCCTCCAGCGTCTTAGCGGCCAGATCGACCACGGGGGACTGCGTCGACCCATCGTCGTCGTTCATCCCGCGGATGACCACAGTGTTGATCTTGATCGGTCTCAGCCCCGCCCGCCGTGCTGCCTCGATACCCGTCAGCACGTCCGCCAGATCGCCACAGCGGGTGATGTGCCGGAAGCGCTCCGCGTCGAGGGTATCCAGGCTGATGTTGACCCGGTGCAGCCCGGCCTCAGCTAACTCCTCGGCGTAGCGGGCCAGCAGAATCCCATTGGTCGTCATCGCCAGATCGTCGATGCCGGGAACGCGGGCAATCTTGCGTACCAGATCGACGAATCCTGCTCGCACCAGCGGTTCGCCGCCGGTCAGCCGCACCTTATTGATGCCCAGCTCGGCCGCGGCACGCACAATAGTCTCGATCTCCTCGTAGCGCAGGACCTCATCGTGTGGGCGCCAGGCCACACCCTCTTCCGGCATGCAGTAGATGCAGCGCAGGTTGCAGCGGTCGGTGACCGAGATACGCAAGTAGCTGATGGGGCGATTGTAAGCATCTAAGTGAGCCATAGTAAGTTTCCAGGTTCGCAGGTTGCAAGTTGCAAGTTAGAAAGTGTGGACAGCTGAGGCCTTGAAAGCAATGTGGACCTCCTTGCCTTCGTGTAGCACCATCTCCTCCAGCGAGCGGCGGGTGATGACGCAGGTGAAATTCGGCGGGACGTTGACCGTGACGTAAATCAGCGTGCCGCGGTCGGCGATTTTTGCGATGTGGCCCCGGAAGCAGTTCCGTGCGCTGGAGCGAATCGGCTCCCGCGAAAGGATGATGTCCTCGGGCCGGATCGATGCGTGGGCGGCTTCGGTTTGGTCGGTTGCGACGGCTATCTCCAAATCGCTTTGTCCTGAGCCCGTCGAAGGGTTGTGTCTGAACATCTTGTAGCCGTCCTCATCCACGTCGACGAGGGTGCCAGCGAAGATATTGCGCACGCCGACGAAACGGGCCACGAACGCATCGGCGGGCCGACGGAAGATGTCCTCCGGCGTGCCCACCTGGACGATGCGCCCCTCGTGCACCACCGCGATGCGGTCGCCCAGCGCCACGGCTTCCTCGAAGTCGTGGGTGACGTGGAGCGTGGTGGTGCCCAGTGCGCGATGGACGCGGGCCATTTCCTGTTGCAACCCCTCGCGCGTCTCCGGATCGAGGGCGCTGAGCGGCTCGTCCAATAGCAGCAACCGCGGCTCGACCACCAGCGCTCGTGCCAGCGCCACTCGCTGTTGCTCACCGCCGCTGAGCGTCCTGGGGCTGCGGTGGAGCAGATGGTCGATGGACAACATCTGGCTGATTTCCTCGACGCGGCGTTCGATGGCGAGACCTCGGAGGTCTGAAAGACGTTGGAGACTTCCGAGGTCTTTCTGTAGTTTCAGCCCGAAGGCGATGTTCTCGGCCACGTTCAGGTGCGGGAAGAGCGCGTAGTCCTGATAGACGAAGCCAATGCCCCGCCGCTCCGGCGGGACGTAGGTGATCTCCTCGCCGTCCATCAGGATGCGCCCTCGGCGCGGCTGGAACAGCCCGGCGATGGTCTCCAGCAGCACCGTCTTGCCCGCGCCGGTCGGGCCGAGCACCACGAAGTACTCCCCGGCGGCGACCTCCAGATCGATCTCGCGCAGATGAAACTCCTTCAGATCGACCCAGAGGTTCTTAATTTGAACGCTAACCTTATTCTTCATTCGCTATTCACTATTCGCCATTCGCTATTCGTTATTCTCCTCCGCGATCAACCGCAGCGCCACGAAGACCAGTAAGCAAACAAGGATGATGAGCGTGGCCACCGGGCGGGCGTACTTCAGCCCGAAGGACTCGAAGCGCTCGTAGAGCAGCACCGGCGCGATCATCGGGTGGTAGGCCAGGATGACCACCGCGCCGAACTCGCTCAAGCCCCGCGCCCACATCAGGATCATCCCGGAGAGGATGGAGCGCCAGGCCAGCGGGAAGGAGACGCGCCAGAAGGCCTGCCAGGGCGAGGCGCCCAGCGTGCGCGCCACGCGCTCCAGGCGCGGGTCGACGGCCTCGAAACCCTCGCGGGCCGAATCGACCAGGAACGAGAGGCTGACGAAGAGCATGGCGATCACGATGCCCGGCGCGGCCGAGACGAACTTGAGCCCGACCAGCCCGAAGGCCCGGCCCAGCAGCGAGCGCCGCCCGAAGACCATCAGCAATGCAATGCCGGCCGCCGAATGGGGCACCACGATGGGCACGTCGACGATGCCCTCGACCAGCCGCTTGCCGGGGAAGTCGACGCGGGCCAGCAAGTAGGCCAGCGGCACGCCGCCGAAAAACGCGATCACGGTCGCCAGTGCGGAGCTGTAGAAGGTGAGCAGGATCGCTTGGCGCACCTCGGCCTCCATCAGCGTCTCCCAGACGATGGCGGGCGATGATCCGGTGACCGTCCGCAGCAACGGCCAGGCGATGAAGAACACCAGCAGCGCGCCGAGAATGGCAAAAAGTAATCGCATTTTGTCGGCGAATAGCGCTTTCATAGATGCTTCCGTATTTCGTAGTACGTAGGGAGTTTACGCGCTAGGCAACATGCACTACGCTACTGCACCAGATCCTGCAGTGCGGAGGGCAGCGCGTCTTGGTCGTCCGTCACCGGTGGCACGATGGGCGGCTGGCCCTGCTCCTCCATAATCGCTTGCCCTTCGGGGCCGAGCAGGAACTTGACGAATTCGACGGCCAGTTCAGGGCTGGGGGCGTTGTTCGGTATCGTCACGCCGTAGACGATGGGCTTGCCTTGCGTGGTGATCGTCTCGCCCGGTTCGGAGCCGCTCAGCTCCACCTCGGCCTGGCTGTAGAAATCGGCGTGCTCGACCATGCTGAGGTTGATCTCCTCGGGCAGCTCCACGAAGTTGAGTCCGTGCTGCACGGCGACGGAGCGGTACTCGAAGGCGTAGTCCATATCGCCGGATTCCAGCAGCGCGATCAGCTCGACCGACTTGGGCCGCACGTTCTCCGGCGGGCAGTTCTCATCCAACCCTTCGTATAGTCCTGGCTCCTCGTAGTGCTTCTCCGCCAACTGCCAGACCATCAGCGTGCGGTAGCCGCAGGGATCGGCGTCGGGCTCGGAGTGCCCGTAGACCACGCCCTCGCGGGGGAGCACCTCATACCAGTTACTGCTGTTGATCTCGTCGGCAAACTTGGCCTCGTCGGTGTAGGCGATGACCATGGTGTTACGCGCGAAGCGCACGTTCCAGTCGGCGAAGTCAGGGATCAGCAGGTTGTCGATCACGGTGTAGTCGGCCGACATCACCAGGTCGGCCTCGCGGTCCAGCTCGCTGACCTTGCGGGCGGTGGTGCGGCTGCCGGCGGCCTCGGTCTGGAAGGTCACGTTGGGATGTTGTTCCTGGAAGGCCTTGGCCAGCTCATCGACCGGCACGGTCAGACTGCCGGCGTGGAAGATGACCAG
>CAZANJ010000187.1:3649-6098 GCA_964486415.1 uncultured Anaerolineales bacterium | reverse complement strand
CGCCACGCGCCCAGCCCCAGCGCGATCAGGCCCAGCAGCAGGTAGGTCGGATAGTCCCAGGTGTTGGTCGGGCGCAGCGCGCCGATGACCAGCCCGCCCAGGAGTAAGCTGCCCCAATGGGGTCGCTCGGCCCGCGCCCAGTAGACCGCCAGGGCTAGCGAGAAAAGCGCCAGCGGGAAGGCGATCATGTGAGCGTGCAGGTCGCCGTAGAGGAAAGTGAAGGCCGGGAACTCGGTGATAGGGCCGACCTCGCCGGGATCGATGGGGATGATGCGCGTCGGGTGCCAATACCAGGTCTCGGGGCGCAGCGAGAGGGACGCGCCCTGGAAAACCACCTTCCACAGCCCCTTGAAGAGCGCCACCGCCTGCGGGAAGCCGGGGATGGTGCTGGGGATCAACTCACCGCCCAGGTCGATCAACTCGCCACGAATCAGATGTACCACGCCCAGGTTGCCTATCAGCACGGTGAAGGCCACCGCCAGCAAGCCCGCCAACAAAGGGCGATTACGAAGAAGGGCGACCACAGAGGGATCGCCCCTACGGTAGCCCGTCCCTCGCGAACTCGCCAAGTTATAAGCCACGGAGAAGGCGCCGATGCCGGTCAGCGCGAAGAGCAGCGGCACGGCCAGGTTGTAGGCGATGGCCGGCACGGTGCCCATCAGCTTGATCAGCGTGCCGACAATGACGAAGCCGAAGTAATAGTAATTGATCCACGTGCCGGAGAGCCAGGGGTTGTAGGGTGGGAACCAGGTCGATTTCATCACCGCGTTGAGATAGGCGAAGTCCATCGGCTTCTCGCCGCCGACCACCGGATGCCAGAGATCGGGATGGAGCAGCCGCACGCCGATCCAGGCCGCGTACAGCAGCGCGAAGAGCACCTCCATCAGCAGCATCAAACGCCAACGCTCGCGCAAAAAGCGCCGTAGTTCCTCCCACGTGAGCCAGCCGATGCCGCCGCCAACCAGGGCCAGGAAGGCCGTCATACGCAAGATCGTGCCGCGTGTGTTTTGCAAAGCGTGCAAGCTAGCCGCCAGCCATGTGAGATAAGCGATCAGCAGCAGCGCCAGCACCTTGGCGAAGCCATATCCACGGTCGCGCAGGCCGGGGATCGCGACGAAGAGCAGCGGGAAGGCCAGCCAGCCCAACACAGTCACTGCCAGCCACCAGGCCACCGCCGCCAGCCCCGGATGACGGTTGAGAAGTCCATCACGGTTGAACATATCACCCCAAGTACCGCTGGCCCGTTGCTCGGCCCAGGTCTGGGGATCGAAGCGCAGCAGGTCGGGTGCCTCAGTGGCCTGTCGCGGCGTCATCCCGTGGTGCACTCGCTCCAGATTGATGTGGCCCAAGGTCTCCCGCACCAGCTCCCGGCTGTAATCCCCCGTCTTGCGGAAGACGAGCACGCGCGGATGATCGTAGACGCTGAAGGACTCCTCGGCCGGCGGCAGATCGACCTCGACGGGCCGCTGCTGATGCTCGTAGTCAGGCGCCATCAGCGGGAAGGGATTCTCCTGATCGGGGAAGAGGAACGGCCCCAGCGCCGGCGCGGAGGTGACATCGGCCTCCAGCTCGAAGCCCAGCTCGCCGGCGAAGAGGGCGCGGTAATACTCGGTGGTCAAGGGGTAGCGGGCCGGCAGGCGCGGGATGGAGGCGTAGAGGCGGTTGCTGGCCAGGAAGATATAATCGGCCTGGTCGAGCCAGTCATAGAGCTGCGCCCGCTTCTGGGAAGTATCCTCGTTGTAAAGCTCCATCTCGATGCCGGTGTACATCCCGCCGAAAGGATCTCGCCCGTCGATGCGCAGCGGCAAGCCCCAGTCCCAATGCTCGTTGGCGACGGTGCTCCCCTCCGGGACGTGCTCGTAGATCCAGCGCGAGGCGGCGATGCGCGTGTGAGGCCGCCAGTAGATGGACGTGAAGGCCAAGGCCCAGAAAAGCGTGCCGATAATGACAATGATGAATGGCGAATGACGCATGACGGATAACGCATGACGCATGACGCATGACGCATAACGAATCAGCAGGTAGGCGGCGAAGATGACGAAAATGGGATAGAGCGACAGGAAATAGCGCATGGCCATGACCCAACTGGTGGCGTGGTAGAGGAAAATGACGGTGGCCCAGCCCCAGAGCGTCAGATGGTCTCGTCGCCCACGGAAAAGCTCGACGCCCACCAGCGCCCAGCCGATCCAGGCCGCCAGCCCCAGCGGCAGGCCCATACCCCAGACCACCATATTGACCCAGGGGAAGACGATGGGCGTGCGATTGGTCCACTGGCGCCCGCTGGGCAGATCGACCTCGCCCGATTGCTCGGCCCGTATCTGGCCCAGCCGCCCGAACCACTCGGAGCTGGGCCGCAGGCCGAAGAAGCCGGGGCCTTCGAAAGCGTAGGGCTGGGCGATGCGGAAGGCGACGAGGGAGAGAATCGCGGCGAGAAGCAGAGGAGCGATAA
>CAZANJ010000187.1:1238-3549 GCA_964486415.1 uncultured Anaerolineales bacterium | reverse complement strand
GCGGCCAGGCCGGTCGCGAAGCCCGCCAGGGCAAAATCGGCCCAGTGCCCCGAATGAGCCGCCCGCACGGCGAAGTAGGCCACCAGCGTGGTAAAGAGGCAGGCCATGCTGTCCACGGTGAAAAAGTGCGCCTGTTGGATCGAGAAGGCGGTCAGCGCCAATAGGCCGGCCGCGAGCACCCCCACCCACTCGCCATACAAGCGCCGTCCGATCAGATAGACAAGGAGCACCGTGCCCAGATCGGAGAGCGCCGAGAGCGCCCGCCCGACCACCGCGCCGTAAGCGCCGGTGAATGTGCCCGGAGGGCAGCCGTCCGCTGAAGGCCCCATCAGCAGCGAGGCAGCAACCGTAGGGGCGATCCCTCCGTGGTCGCCCTCACCAACCGGTGCGCCGCAGGCCCCGTTGAGCCATTCGCCCACCGCGCGGGTGAGGAAAAGGGGCAGCGTGCCATAGCTGTAGATGCCGCCGCTATTGCGCACGTTGAGGGGCGAGTGCTCGGTATCGAAGTAGAGGGAAAGCTCGTCGGGCCACCGAATGCGCGAGAGCGTCATCCGCATGTGGCCCTCATCGGGGTGAATCCACTGCCCCTCGTCCCAGTTCAGGCCGGTGAAGCGCAGGCCAGCCGCCAGAACCAGGATCACGAGTAGGAAGATTTGAGGATTGAGAATTGAGAAGCTTGAAGAATCCATCTCCCTCTCCATTCTACATTCTTCATTCTTCATTCTTCATTCACCATTCGCCATTCGTACAGCACATATAACAGCCGCCCATCGGCCTTGGAGCGGACGGGATTCACCTCACCTCTGGGGTATCGCGCCCGGATCGTTTCCAGTTCATCCAGGCGCTCCGGCAGGAATATGAAGCGGGCGCTCTGGCCCGGGTTGGGCAGGGGCGGATCGTCTTCACCGACGGGTGGGACGTTCACACCCTCGACGTCACGGGCCAGAAAACGCAGCGTTCCAAAGTCCCAATACATAAACGGCGGCCCGTAGAAATAGGCGACAGCCTTGTCATCTTGTTCCCTCAGATAACGCCCCAGCTCCGTGGCGACCTCGGCGTTCGGGTTGCCGTAGATGCGGGTGGGGGTGTAGATTAGGAAATAGTAGTAGAGGTTGAGGAAGACGATGGCGAGAAGTAAAGAGTAAAGCGTGAAACGTAAAACGTAAGCCGTAAGATGTGAAACGTGAGACTTAAGACTATCCTTGAGCTCCATCAGCCAGTTCAAGCCCAGGCTCACGAAGATCGCCAGGGCCGGGGCGATGACCGTCATGCGCATGCTGCTGGGCGGATTCTCCGTCAGCACCCAGCCGAGGATGATGGCCAGCCAGAACCAGAGCAAGAGCAGGCCGTTGGCGGGCCAGCGCCAATGAGCGGCTGAATTTTCAGCCATGCTCCACACTAGGCCGATGATAAAGAGGATGCCGCTGAAAAAATCCAGCAGCGGAATCTGGGGACGATACCAGAACGTGGGGTCAAGGGTGTAGTTGAAGGCCGAGATGGATTTCCAGAGCTGCTGCAGCAGCAAACTGGCAGCGCTGCGCCCGGTGATCGCCTGTTCCCGCGCCAGCCAGCCGGAGGCGAAGATGCTGACCTGGTTGAAGCGCGAGGCCATCGTCTCTGGGTGAGCGGTATAGTGAAGCAAGAGCGGTGCGACGACTACCAGCGCCGCGCAGGCCATCACCAACATATCTCGCCCATAGCGGGCCAGAAAGCGATGCTCGACCACCGCCCGCCAGCCCAGATAACAGGCCGCGACAATGCCCACCAGGCGAGCGCCGAAGTAGCCATACCATCCCGCGCCGATTGTCGCGCCGGTCAGCGCGAATTTCAGTCTTCCGGTGGCGTGGGAGCCGCCTCTGCTGATGGATCCATTGTCCCGACTGCGCAGGCCGCGCACGAGCAGCCACAGCGCCAACGTCATAAAGAAACCATCGAATATCTGGTTGGAGCCCAGGCGGCTGAAGTGGATGTGGAAATGGGAGACGGTCAGCATAATACCGGATAGCCATGCCACTCGCTCGCCCCAGAGATCTCGCGCCAGCAGAAACGTGGTCAGCACGGTAGCCGCGCCGATCAGGGCCGAGAGCATCCGCAGGCCGGTCACTGTCGCGCCGAAGACGCGCATCGAAAGGCCATACGCCAGGAACGACATCGTGGGCACGCTGTACCAGCCGGTGGAGAAGGGATTGCCCAGCGGGCGCTCGACCAGCTCCAGTGCCGCCACACCCTGCGTGCCCTCATCGCCGCCCAGGTTGGCCGGGATGTGGGCCAAGTCATAGGTCCGCACGAGTAGGGCTATCACGAGCAGGAC
>CAZANJ010000187.1:0-1138 GCA_964486415.1 uncultured Anaerolineales bacterium | reverse complement strand
ATCCAGAGCCAGAGAAGATCGGCGAAACCGGCTGTATCGGGGCGTTGGCGGGCCAGCCAGCCGACCAGCAGCGAGAGCGTCATGCCGCCGGTCGCGGTCAGCGTGCGCAGTGGATGCTCTGACAACCACGCGAGGGCTCGCCGATGAGTGCGCCCGCGCTCCAATCGCCGCGCCCTTGCCAGGAGCATCATCAGCGCCAGGATTGCTACTGTCCAGAAGAGCACTCCATCCCAGACATATTCCCGCCTGAAGATGAAATAGAACTGGCCCAGAAGAGCGAAGGCCAGCGCTAATATGAGGAGTAGGCTACTTTTTCGATCTCTTTGTTGCATAGAGGATTTTCAGCAGTCAGCGATCGACGCAAGCGCGTGTGCTTCTAACCGATGCTATGTATCCGTGCTCTCCAGATGTGGAGCGTGTTGATGTGGCCTTAGCGGATGGGCTTCCCTCGCGCGGATTGGACGGAGACCCAGCGGGAGGTTGACTTCGATGAAGCGGCGGTCGTCGGTCGTTTTGAATTCAGCCGCACGCCACGTATCCAGCAATCCCGGCAGATTATCAAGAAAAGCCATCAGGCCGTTTACGCGCCACGAAGAACAGGTAAGCCCCCTCGTCGGGCAACGGCTCCTCATACAACGAGCGCACCAACCGCTCCGTGAGCCACAAATTGACCCGCGACGGCCACAGAATCCAGCGCCCGGTCAGTTTCTTCGTCACCAGCGAGGGCAGGCCGAAATAGTGGCCCCACTCCAAGGCGACCAGCGCCCGGTGAGAAAAGTAGGGCCAGGAGCGAACCAGTTCCAACCCCGCTTCCTCCAGCCGCTGTTCCCACACCGCAGAGCCATCGCAGTGATAGTGGCGGGAAATGCGATTGAAAAGGCGGCGGTAGAGATCGCCCAGCGACCGCAAGCCGGCGCGATCCAACGCCCGACCGATGGAGAGGAAGGGGAGGAAATTGGGGCCGGGCACGCAGAAGTAGAACCATCCGCCCGGTTGCAGCACCCGCGCCGTCTCGGCCAGCACCGGCGGCAGCTCCGGGATGTGCTCCAGCACCGAGTTGCTGACCACGGTGGCGAAGTGCTCGTCGGGATAGGGCATCCGCGCGCCCTCGGCCTGGGCCAGCACGTGGTAGGCGTCG